>CAZIQP010000010.1:0-7862 GCA_964541315.1 uncultured Opitutaceae bacterium | reverse complement strand
CTGAACAAACTTTTATATGACAAAAATTGCAATTGTAGGCGTAGGTTCCGTCGGCGGCGTAATCGCCGGCTGGCTGACTCATCGCGGTGGCTATGAGCTGACCTTGTGCGCCCGGCGTCAGCCCGGCGAGGTCTCCGTTGAATTATTCTCCGCCGGAAAAATCAAGTTGCCGGCAACCATCCTGACCGATCCGGCGCAAGGCCGGCCGGTCGATTGGGTGATCGTCACCACGAAAGCCTACGACGCCGCCGGCGCCGCAGCGTGGTTTCCCTCGCTCGTGGGACCGCGTACGCTGGTGGCGATCCTGCAAAACGGTGTTGAACAGCGGGAACGATTCACGCCCTACCTTCCCGGCGAAAAGATTTTGCCTGTGATGGTGGATTGCCCCGCCGAACGCCCCGCACCCGGACGGATCGTGCAGCGTGGTGCCGGCCGTCTGTCTGTGCCCGCCGGACCGGACGGGGCGCGGTTTGTCGAATTATTTTCCGGCACCGCGTTGGAAGTGACACAGGTGACTGATTTCAAAAGCACGGTGTGGCGAAAACTTTGCATGAATTCAGCCGGAGTGATTTCAGCTTTGCTCCTCAAGCCGGCCGGTGTGATGCGGGACGACAACGTCGCCATACTGGCGCGGGCCATCGTGCGCGAATGCATCGCGGTCGGCCGCGCGGAAGGAGCGGTGCTGGAAGATTCACTGCCTGATACGGTCGTGGAAACCTATCGCAAGGGGCCGCCCGATTCGATCAACTCGCTCCAAGCCGATCGCGCCGCCGGCCGGCCCATGGAAATCGACGCCCGCAACGGTGCCATTGTCCGCCTGGGCCGCAAACACGGCATACCAACGCCGAGCAACGAGGCCGCCGCCATTCTGTTGGCCGCAATGTAATCGGCCGTCGTCCACGAAAAATTGTTTTTTTGTCGGGCTTGTATTGTCCTTCCTGGGAAGGGCAATTTTCGGGCCGGAGTGGATGAAGCTGCGATTTGGTGCATACGCTTGGCGAAAGCCAGGCGTCACTTGTTTGCCCCCGATGCTGTGCTATATTGCACGAGATTATGTGCCGGTCGGGATGGTCGTGAAAGTCGTCCCGGCCACGACGTTGTTTTATTAACCAAGGAGTCGCCATGTACGCTAAAAAAAATGCCGGAGTTTCGATCGCGGTACCGACCACCGCCCGCCCCACGATGCGCATCCTGCGCCGCGGTGCCGCCACCAACATCAGTCAGATCCACGGTGTTGAGCCATCCAACCGTCCCGGAATGGGCACCCTGCTTTATCAGGGAGGAGCCGCCTTTCGGGTCTGGGCTCCATTTGCCTCCGGAATTTCCGTCGCCGGCGAATTTAATGCCTGGAATGCCACGGCCAATCCTCTGGCGAGCGAGGGCAACGGTTACTGGTCGGCCGACGTGGATGGGGTGAAAATCGGGATGCAATACAAGTTTGTGATCCACCGCGGCCAACAGCCCGTGCTTTGGCGCCGCAATCCCTACGCCAGCGAAATGGACGCGGCGTCGGGGAATTGCGTGGTGCATGATCCAAATTTCGACTGGACCGGAGATGATTTCACGATGCCGCCGCGAAATGAACTCGTGATCTATGAAATGCACGTCGGCACTTTTAACGATGCGCCGGGCAGCGGTCCCGGTACTGTTGACGAGGTCATTCCCATGCTGCCCTACCTGGCTGATTTGGGCGTCAACGCCATCGAGATCATGCCGGTGGCGCAATTCCCGATGGATTATTCCTGGGGCTACAATCCCTCCCAACCCTTTTCTGTCGAGACCGCGCTGGGCGGCCCGCAAGGCCTTTATCAGTTTGTGAAGGCGGCCCACGCCCAGGGCCTCGCCGTGATCTTGGATGTGGTCTACAATCATTTTGGTCCCGGCGACCTTGATCTGTGGCGTTTCGACGGCTGGTCCGCGCCGGGCAACAACGGCGGGATATATTTTTATGATGACGCGCGGGCGCAAACGCCCTGGGGCGGCACGCGGCCGGATTTCGGCCGGGGAGAAGTCCGCCAGTACCTGCGCGACAACGCGCTTTTTTGGCTGAACAAATACCGCTTGGACGGATTGCGCTTCGACTCAGTGGTCAACATCCGCAATCGCAACGGTCAAAACAACGATCCGGCCGGCGATCTGCCCGATGGCTGGAATTTGCTGCAATGGATCAATGATGAGATCCGCTCGCGACAGCCGTGGAAGATCACGATCGCGGAGGATCTCCAAAAAAATGAGTGGATCACGAAGGACACCGGCAGCGGCGGAGCCGGCTTTGGCTCGCAATGGGACGCCGGCTTTGTGCACCCGATCCGCAGCGCCATCATCACGCCGAATGACTCCGACCGCGACATGTTTGCCGTCCGCGACGCCCTCTATTGCCGCTACAATGCCGACGCTTTGCAGCGGGTGGTCTACACCGAGTCGCACGATGAAGTGGCGAACGGCCACGCCCGCGTGCCGGAGGAAATCTGGCCGGGCCAGGCGGACGGCTGGTTCGCCAAGAAACGTTCCACCCTCGGCGCCGCCTTGGTTTTCACCGCGCCTGGCATCCCGATGATTTTCCAGGGCCAGGAATTTCTCGAGGACGGCTGGTTCCAGGACACTGTCCCGCTGGACTGGACCAAACTGGTCACCAACTCCGGCATTCACACGCTGTATCGGGATCTCATCCGGCTGCGTCGAAACTGGTTTGATCAGACGCGCGGGTTGCGCGGACAGAATCTCAACGTCCATCATGTCAACCAGGCCGACAAGCTGATCGCTTTCCATCGCTGGGAAAATGGCGGACCGGGCGATGATGTGGTGGTGGTCGCCAACTTCGCCAACCGCGGCTACGGCAGCTACACGCTGGGTCTGCCGCGGGCCGGCGTGTGGCGGGTCCGGTTCAACAGCGACTGGCAGGGCTACAGTCCTGATTTTGGCAACCAGTCCGGCTACGATACGGTGGCGGTGGATGGTTCGCAGGACGGCATGGCTTTCCAGGCCAACATTGGGATCGCCCCGTACTCGGTGCTCATCCTGTCGCAGGACAAAACCTGATCCGATTGCTGGCATACACTCAGAATGATGCCGGACAACGGGCCTTGGGTGCATGCAACCCCACGAAATTCCAACCGCAATTTATCACCATGCCACGACCACCCGGAACACCGCTTCAACGTCAGTTATAACCTTTGCAACTTGCTCCTTTTTTCATGCCGAAAGTGAATTTACGGCAATCCGCGCCTCTTGGCCTTGATGATTTCAGCACTTTCGATCATCTTCTTCGATTGCCGATAAGCCCGGGGAGCCATGCCGGTCCAACGCTTGAAGGCGCGGAAAAAGCCGCTGCCATCGAGGAAGCCACAGGCGAAGGCAATTTCCTCGATGGAGATGCCCGGCGCTTCCATCAATCTCAGCGCGCGTTCGCACCGGGCCTTGTCCAGGAGTGCCAGGTAGGACGTGCGTTCGGAAAGAAGACGCCGATGGAGCGTGCGGACGCTCAGGTTGACCGCCTCGGCGGCCGATTGGGCGGAGATGAGGCCTTGATCGAGAAGTCTGGGAAGGGCATTCCAGATGGTGGCGGTGGTTGCGCCATTTTCGGCGACGAGCTTTCGGTAGGTGCTCTCCACCTCCCGGGCCAGCAATGACTGGAGCGATGAATGCCGGTGGCGCATTCGCAAGCCGAGGTGGTTGAGCGGAAAGACCAACCGCGATGCCTTGGCCTTGAAGCAACATTTGACGCCGAAGTGTTTCTGGTAGGCTGCGCCATAAGTCGGCTCGGGGTAGTCGAGTTCGACACGGTCGAGTGAAAAATCGCCAATCACCTCGGTTTTCGCCACGGCCAGCATGGCGGCAAAGGTGCGTTCGACCACCCGCGGCCATATGACCGGATCGGGTTCCTCCGTTTCCAGAATAACAACAGCTTCCCGCAGCAGCTCCTTGATTTCGATCCGCAATCCCCCGGAAAGGAGGATGATATAGCGGCAATACACCCGTAATGCATCGCCCAAGGTGTCGGAATGGGCGATGAGGTGACCTAAAATTCCGTGAGAACTGCTTGAATAGTTGGCCCCGATCGCAAGGGCGAGGGCCGGATCTCCCGTCATCTCGAGGGCGATCTTCCAGCACTTCTTGATCGTCTCGATTGGCATCCGCTGGTCCGGATCCATTTGCGCCTCGCGTTTGATGCCGGAAAGGCGTTGAAAGGCGTCGATGGAGTGCCCGCTGCGCTCAAGATAACGGGTCAAATCGGACAGTGCTCCGATATGGACGCTGTTGTTATAGTCCAGGTTCACGAGCGGATCCAACCGCAGCGTGGCAGCATCGGCAATGTTTTTGGCACAAGCCGCCGCTGCGGGCTTGGACGCAACCTGATAATCTGGGGGCGCACTGAAAACATCGCAAAACGCCATGAGCTCAACTCTCTCAATCCAGCGTCCGAAACAAATCCTCGCTCCCGTGGGGGCGTTCGCAGCTGTCATCGTGAGCCTTCTCGCTAGCGGCTGCGCGACTTCAACCCAAACGCGAAGCGGGTTCTTGTCCGGCTACGGCAACCTCAAACCTATCCCAACCTCTCCCGGTCTGTTTGCCGAAAAAGACGCCGTTTGCGACACGCATCGGTCCATTCGCGTGGCGCCGGTGGCCTGGCAGGTGACAGGCGAAAACCCCGGCGCTCTCGACGAACATGACCGAAATGACCTGTGTCTCTTCGCCCAAAGCGCGCTTGAGCACGCCATCACGGGTGTTTTGCCGACACCGCCAGCCGGCCGGCATCCTCTGGAGTTGCGCTCCACCATCACCCGCGTGGAGACGTCGAATCCCGCTCTCAACGTGGTAAGCACGTTCGCCTTGTTCATGCCGCTCAACAATGGCGGCATCTGCCTGGAATGGAAGCTGGTTGAACCGGCTTCGGAAAAAATCCTCGCGCAGGGTGTGGCGGTTCAGACGGGTAAACCCTGGCAGTTCAAAGCATCTTTTGAAAGCCTGGGCCACGCTAAAGCGGGGCTCGTCAAGATTTCATCCGAGCTGGCCTCCTATCTCGCGGTCAGCCGCGATGATCGGGCCACCACCAACTGAACCCGGCCAACCATGATCCTCACCGCTCTGATACTCGCCGGCCTTGTGCTTCCGGTCGCATACGACACTTTATCCGGCGCGGATTGAACTTCCGTCCGAGGGAGGATCGCCCAGGCAACTCATCAACGCCATGGACCGCAGAAATTTCATCAAGATCATCGCCGCCGGAGGCATTGTTTGCCTTCTGCAAGGCTGCGACGAGATGCCCGCCTCCGCGATTGCGCCTTGGAACGGACCGTCGAACAATCTCACTGACATCCGGCTTCGGGCGCTCTCCTGGTCCATGTTGGCGCCGAACCCGCACAACCTGCAGTCGTGGATGGCGGATGTTCGCGAGAAGAACACCGTGCGGCTTCTCGTCGATCCTTCCCGGCTGCTGAAGGAAACTGATCCGGAAAACCGTCAGATCCTGATCGGCTGTGGAGCATTCCTGGAATTGTTCATGGCGGCATGCGCAGCCTACGGACACAAAGCCGAGGTTCGCCTTTTTCCCGAAGGAGCGTATTTGTCCCGGACTGTGGATCAACGTCCCTTCGCCGAGATTCGGGTGGAACCGGAGGCGGTCGGCGACGGCGATTCCGGGATTTTTAAAGTGATAAGCGAGCGCCGCTCGTCAAAAGTCGCGTATGCGCGCCGGATACCGTCGGAAAGTGATTTCGCCGCACTTGCCACGGCCGCTCAGACCGCGCACACCACATTTGGGCACACCGTTGTCCCCGCAGAAGTCAAGGCCGTCACGCAGCTCGCAAAGGATGGCTGTGCAGTCGAATTCGGAATTCGCCGGACACTGCAGGAGTCGCTCCGTGCAATCCGTCTCGGTGCGGATGCGATTGCGCGCGATCCTTCCGGCATCGCCTTGTATGGCCCCTTTTTCTGGTGGGGAAGGAAACTTGGGCTGATCGACGATGAATCGATCGCGAATCCGGACAATCCGCGCGTGCAAGAATCCCTCGGCCGATATGCCGCCATGATGGACCGGACGCCGGCCTGGGGCCGGCTGCGCTCCGAGGATAATTCCCGGTTGGGACAAATCGAGGCCGGGCGGGCCTACCTGCGCCTCAATCTTGAAGCCACCCGGCGGGGTCTGGCCGTCCATCCCAATTCACAACTGCTCGAGGAATTCCCCGAGATGAATCGGTTGTTTTCTCAGTTTCACCTTCAGGTGGGCGTGCCCGCCCCCGGGCGGGTGCAGATGCTCTTCCGCATCGGATTCTGCGACCACGCAATTCCTCCCACCCCAAGAAGAGCGCTTGAGAAAATCTTGATCGCTTGAACCACAACCCAGCCTGACCGACAACCCCACTAATACCATGCACGCAATTTGGATGACGAAACGAGGGGGAACCGAAGTATTGGAAGTCCGCGAGACACCGGATCCGTCTCCGGCGCCGAACGAGGTTCGGGTCAGAGTTCAATCGAGCGGTCTCAATTTCGCGGAGGTGATTGCGAGACGCGGTCTCTATCCCGCGGCACCCCAGCCGCCCTGCGTCCTCGGCTACGAGATTTCGGGCTTGGTGGATGAGGTGGGAACAGGTGTCCGGAACTTCACTGCTGGCGACCGAGTCGTCGCCTTGACTCCGTTCGGGGGGCATGCCGATACGCTCTGCGTCGCTGAACCGAAGGTCCTGAAATTGCCGGCTGGTGTTTCGTTTGACACCGCCGCTGCCATTCCGGTCAACTATCTGACCGCATTGCACATGGTCGAACAGGTGGCGGACATCCGTGCGGGAGACACGGTGCTGCTGCATGCGGCCGCCGGCGGCGTGGGCCTCGCCATTCTGAATCTTTGCCGGATGATCGGGGGCGTTCGGGTAATCGGGACCGCATCCGGGGCGAAACACGCCATGTTGCGCCAGCACGGGTGCTATATTCCAATCGACTACCGAACCCAGAATTATTCTGAAGAGGTCATGCGCCATACCGGAGGAGCGGGCGTCGACGTGGTCTTCGATCCGCTGGGTGGCGCGGACTGGAAGCGCGGGTACAAGCTCCTCAAGCCCGCCGGAAGGCTCGTGGCTTACGGCTTCAGCAACCTCCAGACGGGGCGCAGGCCGACTCTACTTCGGATCTTGGGCCAGCTTGCAAGCATGCCTTGGTACACCCCCCTGAAATTGATGCAGGACAACCGCATGATCGCGGGCGTGAGCCTGGCAGAAATGTGGGGAGAACCGTTGATGGATGATCTTCGGCGAATCATCAGACTTTGTGACGAGGGTGAAATAGTTCCCGCCATCGATGCCAGATTCCCGTTTTCGAAAGTGGCACAGGCTCATCAGCGCCTCGAACAGCGGAAGAATGTGGGCAAGGTGCTCCTCATCCCCGACCTTTGGACGGAGCGGGAGCAGGACAGTCCGAATCCCTTTGCATAGAGGAGGATTGTCACGCGCTGGCCTCGAGTCACTGAGCAAGAGGATCCAAAAGGGTCGGATAGTTGGACTGCCCGGCATGGCGAGAACGTTGCGCTTGGAATCGGAAGCCGAGATGTACCACGTGTTGAACCGTGGGAATGACCGCGCCGACATCTTCTGGTCCGAGAAAGCTAGGGAGGCTTTTCTTAATATTAACAGTGACCGCTCTGGCACAGATTATAACATTTACAATCCGCCCCCTTTTTTTTCTGCCACCGCTCTTCAGTTGTAGACAAGATGTACGGTTCTGGTTCAAACCAGACTAGCTTTGCTGTAATCATCGAGCAAATGCCGAAAATCACAAGCCCTACGCTTTTTTGCTTAGCCCTATTTTTTTCGTTCAAGATAAGCCACGGCCGCTCGGGGCCATTGGCTCTGGCGTTAGGCCGTTTTATT
>CAZIQP010000009.1:11404-50739 GCA_964541315.1 uncultured Opitutaceae bacterium | reverse complement strand
GCGATCCCTCCTGGGAACGCCTCGTCCCCGCAAAGGTCGCCGAAGTCATCAAGCAGCGCGGTCTCCTCGGTTACACCAAGACCCCGAAACCCGCAACGCCGGCCGTGGCCGTCGCCCCGGTGGCCGCAAACTGACCGTTCTCTCCGCAGGTGGAGCGCGTTACCCCCAATGGGCTGGTTTGAAGATTTAAACAGGGCGTGATCGCTAGACGCGCAACCTGATCCGCGTTCATCCGCGAAGATCCGCGGTTTCCTCGTCAGTCGGTTCGAAATTATTAATCCGGCAATGTGATAGCTCGTGTCATCCCTCGGGCAAAACGTTCTTATTCGAGGCTCCATTCTGTGCATCCTTCCCAAACTTTTCCCGTGCCTTTCCGGTGGTTCTTGGACAATTCATCCCGATTTCCCCATGCCGACACGACTTCTATCCTTTCTGTTTGTTTTCTTGCTTGTCGGCTGCGTAACTGCGCCAGCCCCCATCCCGACAAATTATTCAGGTCCTCTGGCCAGAATAAAAGACACCTCAAATTCGGTATCGATCACCAAAATCCAGTTCTTCCAATTGGCCAAAGTTGATGGACGGCAAGTAACAACAAGCGCATCGACAACCTACCAAAAAAATTACGGGCGTGGATTTGCCATGGAACCGTTTCTCGAGTCGCGCCAGGTACCAGCACAGCAATGCGTCCTGTTTCTTGAGGGAGTGACACATGTAGCCGCCGACATCCTCGCTTTTGGCGGCGGGCTGTATCATGTCGAAGGAGAAGTCACCGTCACCTTGCAGGCCAATAAAGTCTATTCTGTGAAAGGTATTCTCTCAAAAAAATATTCAGCGGTGTGGCTGGAGGATGCCGACGGGCATCTCATTTCAGCAAAGATTGAGAAGGGCAAACGATAAGCCAAACTTAGCAGACGCTTCCTTTTCTGTCCGCACCACAACCACACTGCGTGGGTTGATCGCATTTTTTCCGTGTCTTCGGTGTATTCCGTGGTTTAACCCTTTGGTTCTCTCATGCGCTTCTACAAATACCACGCCCTCGGCAACGATTACATTGTCATGAATCCCGGCCACTATCCCGGCTGGGGCGCGCCGACCACCGCGCAAACCCGCGTCATCTGCCACCGCAATTTTGGCGCCGGTTCCGACGGCATCCTTTGGGGTCCGTCGCCGAGCAAGCGCGCGAATTTCGGGCTGCGCATCTTCAACCCCGACGGCTCCGAGGCCGAAAAATCCGGCAACGGTCTGCGCATTTTCTCCCGCTATCTTTTCGATCAAAAACTCGCCGGCACCAATCCGTTCACCATCGAGACACCCGGCGGCATCGTGAACGTCCTGATCACACCCGATGGCAAACTGATCACGATCGACATGGGCAACGTCAGCTTCAAGAGCGATGTGATCCCGGTCGTCGGTCCGGTGCGCGAAGTCATCAACGAAAAGATCAGGATCCAGGACCGCGAGTTCACTTTCTGCGCCGCCACGATCGGCAATCCGCACTGCGTGATCCCGCTGACCGAGATTTCCGAGGCGCTCGCCCGCCGCTACGGCCCGGATCTGGAAACGCACGCGAATTTTCCCAAGCGCACGAACGTCCAGTTTTTAAAGGTGCTCGACCGCGCCAACATCCAGATCGAGATCTGGGAGCGCGGCGCCGGCTACACGTTGGCTTCGGGCAGCAGTTCCAGCGCCTCCGCCGCCGTGGCGCACCGTCTGGGCCTCGTGGATCGGAACATCACCGTACACATGCCGGGCGGCCAGATCGGCATCCAGATCGGCGATAAATTTTCCATCCGCATGACCGGTCCCGTCACCCGGGTGGCTGAGGGCACGCTGAATCAGGAACTGTTCACAACGGTGGTTTGAACCGAATTCGGTTGAGACTGAAACATCTCTCGCTTCCGGCCCCGCGCAGGCGAAGCGCTCAATGCTGGTGCATTTTGCCGACGAGCATCAGGCCGATGGTCCCAAGCAAGATGGCAAGATTGAAGGCCAGACCAAGGGCGGAAAAAACCTTGCGCCGTTCTTTCTGACAAAGTCCGCCAATCGCCAGTCCGATACCCGACAGACTGGCCAGGAGAAGTCCAAGCACAATCAATCCGACCACCATGGCCATGACTTTGTGTTCTCTCAGGCCACCCGACATTCTGAGCTGCATGACACCGGCGACCACAAAGACCAGCACCATGCCAACGCCCGCCGCCATCGAGATGACAAACGAAGCGATTCCGATACCCGAGTGTTTCAGCACCGGGACCGTGACGACAACAGGACTGGACGGGGATTCGGTAGCCTCCATGAGATTGGCAAAACGTAAATCAAACCTTGGGCAAGGTGGCAAGCTTCACCGCCGGCTGTCATCCCATGCCATTGGTTCACCACGCCGCCAGGTAATCCTGTCACTGCCGACGGCGAAGCACAGCGTCTCATTGCCCATAATGCACGCCACAGCCGTACGACTTTGAAGTGGGCGTGCCGACGGGTCTGCCGGCCTTGAGATCCGCGAGCGCTGCTTTCACGAAATTGTTGGCCTTGGCGATGTCGGCCGGGTCGGCGGAACGGATGTCATCGATTCCGCCGGCATAAACGAGCGCGCCCTCGGCGTTCACGATGAAAAGATGCGGCGTGGTGCGGGCATCGTAGAGTTTTCCGACGGCGCCATTTTGATCACGCAGGTAAGCGGTGGATGCAACTTGGTTCGTCTTTATCCACGCATCAACCTGCGCACCGTCGTAATCGCCCTGCGCTCCCGCATGCCCGGAGTTGATCTGAAGCCAGACCACGCCATCCGCCGTTGCGGATTTTTGCAGCGCCGGGATATTGCCGCTTTTGTTGTAATGCTTCTGCACAATCGGGCACTCGGGGTTTGTCCACTCGATAACCACGGTTTTTCCCTTGTAATCAGAAAGGGAGTGCCGGTTGCCATGCTGATCGGTCAACGTGAAGTCAGGGGCAGCCTGGCCGATTTGTGGCGCAGCTTGGACACCAACGAACAGGGCCGCCGAAAAGATAACCAATTGAATCAGGGTGATAATTGTTTTCATAGGGAAACTGCGAATCACAAAAGTCATCCCGGGCGTTTCGTCAAATGACGCCGTGCATGCCAGCCCACATGTAGGTAGTGCGCTTGCCGCACCACGTTGCGCGGCAAGCGCGCAACCCACGGTCCATCGTGCAACACTCCTTCCTGAAATCCGCTCCTCTCCCGTTCTTTGCGCCTTGCCCGACGGCCCGCAGTAGACAGCCTCGCCTCTGTGAGTTCGGAGCATCCCACCGCCAGCACCCCGGGGCTATTTTGGTTTAGACCGCCTGTGGTCTGGATCATCGCCCCGCTGCTCGTTTTGATCGCCGCGTACTGTCGTCTCCTCTGGCCGGAGTGGAGTCATAATCCCGATCTGTCCCATGGTTTCGCCACGCCGCTCATCTGCGTGATGCTCATTCTCGAAAGCCGTCGCCGCGGCACGCCGCGCTGGTTGCCGGATGTTGGCGGCTGGAATCTGCTTCCGGCGACCGCCATCGGGGCATCGGTCGTGCTTTTCGCCCTCTCGGGCCTTTTGGCCGCCTCGGTGGGTTGGAATAATGTGCTGGTTGAATTCCTGCTCAGCGTCACCCTGGCGGCGGCTTTGCTCAGCGGTCTCTTCTGTTTGTCCGGCACCCGCCTGGCGGCGCTGCCGCTCAATTGGATCAGTCTCACCGCGGCGGGCATCTGGATTCTTTCTGCGCCGCTGCCCAGCGGCACCTATGCCCGCCTGACCTTGGAGCTCCAAGGCTGGGTGACAAACGGCGTCATCGCCGTGCTCCAGCTCATCGGCATCCCCGCGCGCCAGCATGGCAACATCATCGAACTCACCCGCACCACCGTGGGCGTCGAGGAGGCCTGCAGCGGCATCCGCAGCCTGCTCTCTTGCACCTACGCCAGTTTCTTCTTCGCCGCCTGGCAGGTGCGCTCGCCGTTTGGCCGCGCGCTTTTGATCGTCCTCGCCCCGCCACTCGCCCTCGGCATGAACCTTCTGCGCTCCCTCACGCTGACGCTCATGGCCAATGCCGGCGTTGAAATCTCCGGCTTCTGGCACGACGCGACGGGATTTTCCATCCTCGGCCTCACCGCCGTGATCCTCGCGATTCTCGCCACCAAGTTGAGCCCGCGAAACGCTGACTCAGAAGGTGGAGCGCCTTGCCCCCAAGGCGCTGGTTTGGAAACGCACGAGCCAAAGCGCGTTGAGCGCAAAGCCATTGCCACCCGCTCATTTGGTCTCGGGCTAGCCACTCTCGCCGTTCTCGCTGTCGTCTTTGCATTTTACGGCCGACCGGTTCCGCCATCATCAACCGCAGCATCCGATCCTGCCCTGCTCCTGCCCGTTGCCGCCGATGGATGGCAGGTCGCCACCACGAGCGGTATGAATAAGTTTTCCGGCATCCTCCGCACCACGCAGCTCGTGGAACGCACCTACGCCAAAACCATCGCAGGCCAGCCCATGCTGCTCAGCGTCTACATCGCCCATTGGGCTCCGGGTGAGGCGCCGGTGAGTCTTGTCGCGTCGCACACGCCTGATGCCTGCTGGCCCGGTGCCGGCTGGCTGCCCCGGCCCAACTCCACTCCGCAAACCGCCCCGCTGCTCGCTGGCCGCCGTTTGCCGCAGGCGGAGCATCGCATTTTTCAAAGCCCGCATTCCCCGCCGCTGCAAGTCTGGTTCTGGCATGTTTACGATGGCCGCGTGATCAACTACCGCGATCCCTACTCCGTCCCCGCCCTGCTTGAACTTGCCCTGCGCTATGGTTTCCGCCGCGAAGGCGAGCAATACTTCATCCGGATCACCAGCAACCAGCCGTGGGAACAAATCGCCCGGGAACCACTGCTCGCGGAAATCATCGCCCATCTCACCCCCATCGGCCTGACCCCATGATTTTTGCCACCACCAAACAGGAACGGAAGATCCTTGTCATTCTGGCCGTGTTGCTCGCGCTCGGTTGGCTGGGCCTGTGGCTGTTCTGATTCCCTCCACTCCAGCGTTGCCAACTTCCCGGAAACCCAATGTTTAGAGCATCCCGACACCCGTTTCAGCCGTAGTATTGATGAAATGCTCGCCGCCACAGCTCCGCCGGAATTCCTCAGGTTCGCCCCATGGCGCGAACCGGCCCGGCGGCTTGTCCTGATGAGTTCCGCCGCCGACAACTCCAGCGCCACCGACGCCGCCCGCAAACAGACGGAGCTGATGCTCGCCATCGCCCGCCACGACAAGGCCGCATTGGGACGGCTCTACGATCTGCTTTCCCGGCCGCTCTACTCGCTCGCCGTGCAGGTGACCAATGACACCGCCGATGCGCAGGATATCGTGCAGGATGTGTTTCTCCAGCTCTGGCAAAAAGGCGCCGACTACTCTCCCGCCCGTGGCTCGGTTTTCAGTTGGGCCGCCACCCTCACCCGCAACCGCGCCATCGACCGCATCCGGATGCGGAAACGCCGCAACGAAATCGTCCACGAATCCGCCGCCGACATTCCCGGCAACGACACGAACGTCAGCACCGACACCGCCGCCGACGCGCTCGGCCTGCAGGAACAAACGGGAGCCGTCCGCGCCGCCCTCACCGCGCTCCCCCACGAACAACGCTCGGCCATCGAACTGGCCTTTTTCACCGGCCTCACCCAACAGGAGATTGCCGCCCGGCTCCACGAGCCGCTCGGCACCATCAAAGCCCGCATCCGCCGCGGCCTGATAAAGCTCCGCGACACCCTTTCCACCCGGCCATGATCACCGAACGCCAAGAAGAACTCGCCGCCCTGCACGCCCTCGGCCTGCTGGAAGGAGCGGAGCGTGCCGCGTTCGAAAAGGAAATCGCCGGCAACCCAGAACTCCAAGCCTACGTCACCTCTCTAGTCGAAACCTCCGCCGCCCTCGCCCTGGCCCCGCAGCGACACGAGCCGCCTGCCGCACTCAAAGCCCGCATCCTCGCTGCCGCCACCGGGGACGTGCCGGCCAATCCGGCCAAGAAAAGCGTCAGTTCATTTCCGTTCTCCCTCTGGCTGCCACTCGCCGCCGCCGCCGGACTTGCGATCACGAGCCTCTGGCTGGGTTCGCAAAATCTGAAACTGCATCAGGAAAACGCGTCGCTCCGCACCGAGCGCGAAATGGCTGAAGTCGCCTACGAGAGTGCGCAGGCCCAGTTGAAAGAACGCACCCTCGTCGCGGAAACCTTGATCAACGATCTCGGCCATCAGCTCAGCGCGCAACGCGACCTCACCCACCTCAAAATCACCGCCCTCGCCGCGCTCGCCGGCAACACACCCGAGGCCCGCGCCATCGCCGTCTGGGATCCCGGCCTTGAGACCGGCCTGCTCACCGTCGAAAAACTCCCCGTCATCGCCGACAGTCAGGATTACCAGGTCTGGGTCGTCGATCCCGCCTATCCGAATCCCGTCGATGGCGGCGTGTTCAAACCCGGCGCCGATGGCCGAGCCGTCCTGACCTTCAAGGGCAACAAGCCGATCAAAGCCGCCGCCGCCTTCGCCATCAGCCTAGAAAAGAAAGGCGGCGTCCCAAAAGCTGAAGGCCCGATCGTGCTGCTCGGGAAATTCTAAAAAATGCCGCTGCTATTTCAATTTGATGTAGTGATGATCACACCAAACTAAGGTAGTTCATATACAGTCAGAATGAATTTTCCCGTCGGATTAAAACTTAGCAGGTCACATAATTACTTCATTTTCCCGCGAGGTTCGTTTCATACAACCCCATTTCCTGCAAACAAAAATGACTTTGATTAAGCCCCTGTCCTTTGGCTCAGTCCAAATCCGGTCCAAGACCAGTTTTCCACAGAAGTTGATTTTCGGTTATCCCATCACCCGCAACCATCCACCTAGTGATTGAGCCACCAGTAGTGGCATTAATCAACGTTCGGCTAAGAAATGAAGCACTTCGTCGGCTTTCTCGATATTCTCGGGACCAAAGATATGGTCGCCCGCGGTCAGTTTTCAGACCTTCACGCACTTGATTTTTCAGGAGCGGTAGTTGTGGCGGCAGCGAAGTTCAGTAAAGCACGATTCGCCGTCTTTTCAGATTGCATCGTATTTTCTCTGCCAACTGACCACCTCCTAGATTTGCCGGCGCTACTCTCGACACTCTTCGAAAACTGGATATCGGACGGCATGCTTGTCCGTGGGGGATTGGCCGTCGGCGAAATCCGGTGGGTTGATTATGAGATCGATCACGAGTTCGCGCAGCTGAAGAATCTTAGTTTTGCACGCGTCTACGGTCAGGCTCTCTCTGAGGCCGTCGAAATAGAGAAGAGCTCAGGCCCAGGCGCCTTGGTTTTTGCATCAGATGAAGCGACAGAACTGTTGGTTCAAGCAATCCCTGACGGCGGCTTGCGCCTGTCTTCAAACGTATTGCGTTGGTTCAAATGGGAAAATCTCGACGCGTGGATCGGCACGATGGACATTTATCTCGAGCATTCCGAATCATCGCAAGCAAAGCGCCATATCCAAGCAACTCGGCGGTCACTTACTCTGTTTCGAGAACAAAAGCCGAACGAGTAGGAATGAGAAGCCGTAGAGTGATCACTGGTAACAGACCAACGCAACGAGTGACAAAAGGAACCTCGTCTCAGCGTTTCTGAAACAGGTAGTGGCTGACCAGCCATTCCTCGCCGGAGCGGAACCACCAGAGCTCGGCGCAGGCGAGATAGAAAATGCGCCAGTAGGACCACCATTTCACGGCTTGGTCGGCACCGTAGGTTTGCGCAAACAGCGGCATGATCTCGGCGCGGTGGGCGTCCATATTTTTGAGCCAGTGCTCGGCTGTCTGGGCGTAGTGCCGTCCATTCGCCTTCCAGTCCTGTAGCAGCTTCAAATCGTCCTGAAACTGAGGAAACAGACTGTGCGCGGGCATAATGCCACCGGTGAAGAAATACTTGCTCATCCAGTCGCTCTCGTCGCGCACCTCGAAGTGATAGGCGAAACGCGAGTGCGTGAAGACATGGGCGAAAAACATTCCGCCCGGCCGCAGCCAGCGGGCGATGTTGGCCATGAGCCGGGGCCAGTTCTTCATGTGCTCGAACATTTCCACCGAGACAACGCGGTCGAAGCCGCCCGCCGCGATGTCGAAGTCATTCATGTCGCAGGTAATGATCGAGACATTAGTCAGACCGCGCCGTGCCGCTTCACTGAGAATGTATTCGCGCTGGGTGCGTGAGTGCGAAACGCCGGTGATGCGGGCCTTGGTATAGCGTTCCGCCATCCAGAGGGTCAGCGAGCCCCAGCCGCAGCCGAGCTCGAGAATATCAATGCCATCAACAAGCCGTGCCCGCTCGCAGGTGAGCGCGAGCATCCGCTCCTCGGCCTCGGCCAGGGTTTCGCTGCCGTTGACGTAATAACACGAGGAGTACTTTAGACGCGGACCGAGGCAGTGCTGGTAGAATACGGTCGGCACCTCATAATGCTGCTCCTTCGATTCAGCGGTGTTGATCGCAATGGGCATCGCGCGCAATGCCGCCGCAAACTGCTCGACCTGCGCCTCGGGCGAAGGCGCAGCGATTTCACGGAGCCGCTGACGCAACAGCCGGCGGATGCCGATGCGGATCAGCCAGTCGGGCAGCAGGTCTTTTTCTAGAAGAGAATCGAGCATGGAAAGGAAAGCAGTGAGTAGAAGGACAGGTTTGATTGTTTTCGGTATGCTCGCTGCTCGCTACCCACTACTCGCTACTGGTGGTCGCTTCCGCGGCCACCACGGCACGAAAGCACTGGTGGTTTGCTGGTACTGCCGGTAAGCGTCGCCCTTCGATCGAAGTGATTGCTGTTCAGTCAGCGGGATGCCGGTCACACGCAGCAACAGATACAGAATGATGACCGGACTGAGCACCGCGAGCCAGCCCCACGGCGAAGCCAGCGCGAAGACGAAATACGCGACCCAGATGAGCCACTCGAAAAAGTAATTCGGATGCCGGCTGTAACGCCAGAGGCCGGAGGCGCAGACGCGACCGCGGTTGGCAGGATCGCGTTTGAAGGCGGCGAGCTGCGTATCCGCGAGCGACTCTCCGCCGATGGCGACAAGCCAGAGCAGAGCTCCAGCAATTTCCAGCGGATGAAATTGCGGCGTGGAGTTGAGCGCGGGCAGCAAGAACGGAATCCCCAGCAACACGACCGAGGCCGCCTGCATCTGAAAAAAGCCGGCCATCTTCGGGGCAAAGTTGCCCGCCCAGTCCTTGCGCAACTGCACATAGCGGCCGTCCTCCACCGGATGATGCCCAATAACTCGCCGATAAAGATGGGTGCCGAGACGCAGGCTCCAGACGACAACCATGCTGGCAATCAAGGCACGTCGCGGCACCCAGCCCGGGGCGAAGAGTGCGTAGTAACCGGCCAGCAGTGCAAAAGCATAGGACCACGCAATGTCGACAATCCCGTAGTTGTCGATCCGCCGGGCGACCAGATAAAGCAGGCCAAACAGCCCGCAGAGTCCGGCGAGGGCGGTGACGATGAGCAGCGTTGTCGACATGATAATAATTACGCGCCAGCAGCGGTTTTGGACGCCAACCTGCGCAAAGCCGGTCGTACCGTGAAATACACGCTGGCGATCAGGACGGGAGCAGTGAGCACCCAAGCCGTAAAGGCGTGAATACCCGCCCACCCAAAAGTGTGCAGGAAGTCACCGATGCTGGCTTCCCGAAACACCCGGAGCATCTCCGCAATCGTAAACCGGCTGTCCTGCGCCTGCCACAGCCATTCGCCGAGCCGCACATAAACCACGATCAGCAGGAGCTGCACCGGGCCAAGCAACTGGTTGAACGTTTGCAGCAACGGCTGGTTGAGCCGCAGCCAAAGCCCCACCCCAAAAGTCAGCAATGACGTGAAACCGAGGAACGGAAACAACGCGCACGCCGTGCCGACGCCCAGAGTGAGCGCGATTTTGTCGGGCGTGAGACCTTGGACAAACAAAGCGATGAGCGGGTCGCGCACCCGCCGTTGCCAGAATGGACGGTACGGTGTGGCGGGATTCACGCGAGCAGGTAGATGCCGATCGAGAGCACCGTAAGCACGGCAGGCAGGAGAAGTTTCCCGTTCTGGCGGCGGGTAAACACTTCTTCGAGCGCCCCGGAGACTGGAACCGAGAAGAGCTGGGCCAGCATGTAAGCGGCCATCGCCATATTCCCGAGTAGAACAATGGACACGAACCAAAGAATACGCGCCACCATCGACCGCTCTTTCCACGCCACCCAGACATAGAACGTGATGAACGCCCAGTAGGCGTCGAAGAGCGTCGCCACCACCCATGGATCGCGAAATGTCGCGCTGCGGGCGAAGTCGCCCAGTGACTGGTGCATGCTCGCCCGGCTCGTGACCCAGAGCATGATGCCGATCACGACGATGAAGAGGAAGCGGAGGAAGAAGATCATGAGGGACAAAGATTGTTTGGAGGTAGGGACGGACCGCTGGGCCGTCCGCGGTAGTCTTTACGGCGCGCCCAGCGGTCACGCCCTACCTCAAAGACCGAAATTGTTCGGCCTGGTGTGTACTGTCTGCACCACCGAAATATTCCGCAGGGCGAAGGCGGCTTCGCAGTAGCAGAGGTAGTAATCCCACTTGCGGATGAAGCGGTCGTCGAAACCCAACGCGCGGACTTGATCGAGTTTTTGATGAAAACTTTGACGCCAGGTCCGGAGCGTGCGGACATAATCACGTCCGCCGTCCTCCAGGCTGTGCAGGACAAATCCGCCCTTTTCGCTCAGCAGATGATTGAGCCGGTTGACCGAAAGCAGCAACGAGCCGGGGAAAATGTGCTTCTGGATGAAGTCGACACCCCGGCGCAATTGGGCGTAGCGCGAGTCGGGATAGGTGATGAATTGCAGGGCAAGCAAACCGTCGCGTTTCAACAGACGGTCACAGGCGGCGGCATAATCCGACAGGTAACGATGACCGACCGCCTCCAGCATTTCGATGGAGACAATCTTGTCGAATTGCCCGGTGACGTCGCGATAGTCCTGCAAACGGACTTCGATGCGATCACTGAGACCGGCGGCGGCGATTCGTTTCACCGCGAGATCGAGTTGCTGCCGGGAAATGGTCAGGGTGGTAATGCGACAGCCGTAATGCTGTGCGGCATGAAGGCTCCACCCGCCCCACCCCGTGCCGATTTCGAGGACGTGATCCGTCGGCTTGAGGCGGAGTTTGCGGCAGAGCGTGTCGTTCTTGGCGAACTGGGCCTCCTGCAGTGTTGCATCGGCTTTTTCCCAGCGGGCGCCGGAATACATCATCGATTCACCGAGCCAGAGCGCGAAGAAATCATTGGAGAGATCGTAGTGCTCGCGAATGTTCTGCCGGGCGATGGCGCGGGAATTGGGGCGGAGCAGATGTCCGAGGCGGTTCAGACTGCGGAGGAGATTGGCCGCGAGCAGCCGCGTGCGCTTAGAGCCGGAGAGTGTCGGCGCCTGGTCGATATTCAGAATGAACCAACCGATCACCGCCGTGAGATCGGGCGTCTCCCAGTCGCCATCAATGAAGGATTCCGCGAAACCGATGTCGCCGCCGAGCACGCACTTTTTGAAAAAAGCCGGATGTCTGACGCGAATCAGCGCCGTGTTGCCGATGCCAGGAACAACTTCCTGAGCGAGTGCGGCAGGGTCGCCGAACTCGCGGGTCGTGCCATCGGGCAGTTCCACCCGGAGCCGGCCCTGGCGCATATCGGCAAAGGTGGAGAAAACCGCGCGCTCGGCCAAGGACGGCGAAGCGTGGCCAGCAACGGAAGGAATGGCAGCAGCAGTACGGGTGGAAGTGGTGCTCATGATTTGGTGACGGGAACGATGCTGTGATGAGGTCGATAGAGTTCGCGCTGGGCCCCGGGTTTGGCGGCTTTGGCGAACCAAGGAATTTTCTTCAGCCAAAGGCGCAGGGCGTGCCAATGGATGAGGCTGATGATGCGAAGCGTGATGAGCGGGTATTTGAGCGTGAACCACGCCAGCCGGGCATCCGTCAGCGGCTCGCGCGGACCGGTCAGCGTGCTGGTAAGCGTGCGCTCGGCACCAGCGTAATCGTCGATCTGGATCGAAAGACGCTCGCCGGGAGGGCGGAGCGTGAAGTCGAAAGCCACATCCACATCACTGTAGGGTGAAACGTAGAAGTTCTTCGGCACGCGGAGTCGAAACGCAGAACCGGTGCGCGTGCCAGGCCCGAGCAGAAACGGTTTCATCTCCTTGAACGTGTTCGTGACTTCGGCGAGGGCGGCGACGGGAGCTCCGGCACGATCGTAGCAGAAGTAGAAAGAAACAGGATTGAAGAGATAGCCCAGAACGCGAGGCAGCGTGACGAGCATCACGCGGCCGCCGGTGAGGTCGATGTCGCGGGCGGCGAGGTAGGCGAGGACGCGGGCTTTGAGATTGAGGTAGGGCGAGACCGCTGGGCGCGCCGAAGACGATAACGGCGGGCCCAGCGGTCCCGCCCTACCATCATGCACTGGCTCATTCGTAGGTAGAAAATCCTTTTCGCGAAACGAGTAGAGATTGGCGCGATTGAATGAAAAGAACCGGAGCGAACGGTGCAGGGTGTCGAGTTCGTCGAGATCAATCGCGAAAAGAAAAATGCGATAAAGAAAGCGGTGGCTCCGAGGCAAAAAGCGCTCGTGCATGACATGGCACTCGTAAAGGCAGGAGTTCACGGCAAAGATACGGATAAGGCGAAGGACCGGATGCAGGGGTCAGGCCAGTTTATGGCGAATTCGCCCAACTGCAAATGACTCAGGCGGCCCAAGGATCGCAGCCGAGGAGCTGATGGGAGAGATTAACGGCGGAGAGGAGTCCGTCCTCGTGAAAACCGTAGCGGGTCCAGGCGCCACAAAAGTAGGTCTTGGTGGTTTCCGCCGCAGTTTGGTTGAGCGCGGAGATTTCGGCTTGGGCCCGGATGGCTCCTAGCGTGAAGAGAGGGTGCTCGTAGGCGATGGTTTTGAGCACGCGCCGGGGATCGATGGACTCGGGACGGTTGATGGAAACGAAGTAGTTTTCGCGGTCAGAGACGCCTTGGAGCCGGTTCATCCAGTAGATCGTCATCGGAGCCGTTCGGCCGGAGGCATCGCGAGCCAGCGAATAGTTCCACGCCGACCATGCCAGCTTCGTACGCGGCATGACAGAGACGTCGGCATGGAGCGTGGCGATGTTGGGCTGGTACTGGAATTCGCGCAGGAGACGGGACTCGTCAGGCGTGGGATCGGCTAGCTGCGCGAGGGATTCGTGGCCGTGCGAGGCAAGGATGACATGGTCGAATCGCTCGGTGACGCCCGCTGCGGTGGTGAGGTATGCGGCGCCATCGGGCCGTCGGGCGACGCGGACCACCTTGGTGTTTTGCCGGATGCGGTCGCGCCAGGGCGCGGTGAGGCGGGTGACGTATTGCTGCGCGCCGCCATCGACGGTCCACCACTGGTGCTGGGTATTGAGGCCGAGAAAACCGTGGTTGTGGAAAAAGCGCAGCAGGGTGCGTGCAGGGAAAAGCAGCATCTTCTCCGGGGGAGTGGACCACACGGCGCTGCTCATGGGCACAAGGTAGAGATCGAGAAAGTCGGGGCCGTAGTCACGGGCGCGCACAAAGTCGGCGAGGGTTTGGGTTTCGACGGCCGGGTCAGCCAGCGCGGCGATGGCGTCGCGGTTGAAACGATCGATCGCCAGCAGCATCCGGTAGAAGGAAGGGCGGAAGAGATTGCGACGCTGAGCGAAAAGGTGATTGAGCGATGAGCCGCAGAACTCGAGACCGGTGTCCTCGTGGCGCACGCTGAAGGACATATCGGTTTTTTTGACCGGAACGTTAAGCGCACTGAAGAGCCGGGTGAGCTGGGGGTAGGTCTCGCAGTTGAAGACCATAAATCCGGTGTCGATCGGAACGCTGCGACCTGTGCCGGTTTCCGCGACGGTCACGGTGTTCGTGTGGCCGCCCGTGTGGCTGTTTTGCTCAAAGAGTGTAACATCGAAGTGCCGATGGAGAAAGTGTGCGCAGCCGAGACCGGAAATCCCTGTGCCGATGATGGCGAGAGTGGGCATCAGGACTTTCCGATTTAAGATTGGCGATTTTGGATTGCCATTAGACCCGGATTTAGACCGTTGGCTGGCTTCAGGCCTGAAGCCAATTGCGCCGCCTCATCGTAGACGGACTTTGGCACGGGCTTCAGGCCCCAGATGAAGCCTGTGCAGGACAGGAGCTTCAGGCCGTAATAAGTGGGATCGATTTCCCACCAGTAGAAACCATTGCGGGTGGCGCTTTGGTAGCGGTGGTGGTTGTTATGCCAGCCTTCGCCGAGGGTGATCAGGGCGAGAATAAAGCTGTTGCGCGAATCATCTGCCGTGGTGAAACGGCGTTTGCCCCAGAGATGGGTGAAGGAATTGATCGAGGCGGTGCCGTGAAAGAGGACCGTGGTGCTGATGAAGAATCCCCAGACCAGCAACTGGGCGCCGCTCGTCTGGAGCGCGGGAGCGGCGTGCTCCAAGTAGCGGCCAAGACCAAACAACCCGCCGGCAAAAAGCACCGGGACCACGATATCAAAACGGTTCAACCAGACGAGTTCAGGGAATTTGGCGAGATCCCTGACCTTGGAGTAATCGGTCGGGAAATTACGCCGGCTGGTGATCCAACCGATGTGCGACCACCAGAAACCGTGGACGTGGGGCGAGTGGGCATCCTCGGGTTCGTCGGAGTGCTGGTGATGATCACGATGATGATAGGCCCACCAAAGAGGACCGCGCTGAACGGTCGTACCCGTCCCAAGCGCGAGGAGGAACTGGCCGAAACGGGACGTGCTGTAGGTTTTGTGCGAAAAGTAACGGTGAAAAATCCCGGTGACCGCAAACATCCGGACAAAGTAAAGCGCCACCGCCGTCCAAACCGCGAACCCGTTCCACCCCACCCAAATCACCCCGAGGCAACCGAGATGAAGAATGATGAACGGAATACAGCGGACGAAATTGATGCCGTCAGGCTGGGCCCGGATGACCTCGGGTGTTTCGATTGAATAATCGGAATCGATCCATTGCAGCAGCGAGGAGGCGAGATGGCGGATAGCTGGAATAATGGTAGGCAAGCGGGTTTGAAGTTATGGTTAAATGGATTTCGCGGATAAGGCCGGCCCTTAGCGTGAACCGAAGCTGGAAAATCTCAGTTGAGAGTCTTACGGGCACGACTCGCATTAGGATGCATGCGATCTGAAATTTCCAGAGCTTTTGTCCACCACCTTGTCCCGATTGTGGCTGTGCGCAAACCGGGCGGCTACATTCTCGCGGATAATTCATTGGCCCGGCCGCACCAAGCCCGGCGATTTTCGGCCAACAACTCCGCATCGCCCGATGGCGAGCATAATTTTACATCCGGCAATTGACACTTGTCACCCGCCCCTTCGCGCCAAAGCCTTTGCATCCATGATTATCAAACCGAAGGTCCGCGGCTTTGTCTGCGTGACCGCCCACCCCGCCGGTTGCGCCGCTCATGTGCAGCAACAAATCGACCACGTTAAAGCCAAAGGCCCGATCAACCCCGGTCCGAAGAACGTCCTGGTGATCGGATCTTCCACCGGCTTCGGCCTCGCTTCGCGCATCACGGCGACCTTCGGTTCCGGTGCGGCCAGCCTCGGTATCTTTTTTGAGCGTCCCTCCGAGGAAGGCCGGCCCGCCACTCCCGGCTGGTACAACACCATCGCCTTCACCAAGGCCGCCCGCGCCGCCGGTCGTTTCGCCGCGAACCTCAACGGCGACGCATTCTCCGACGACATCAAGAAGCAGGCGCTGGAAATCATCGCCCGCGACATGGGCCCCATCGACCTCGTCGTCTACTCCCTCGCCTCGCCCCGCCGCACCCATCCCAAGACCGGCGTCGTCCACAAATCCACCCTCCAACCCATCGGGGCACCGTACACGAACAAGACCGTCGACACTGACAAGGGCATCGTGAACGAGATCACCATCCCGCCCGCCGACGAAACCGGCATCGCCGACACCCTCGCCGTCATGGGCGGCGAAGACTGGGAAATGTGGATGCAAGCCCTCGCGGACGCCAAGCTTCTCGCGCCCGGCGCCACGGCCATTTCTTACACCTACATCGGGCCGATCCACACCTGGCCGATCTATCGCGACGGGACCATCGGCCGCGCCAAGCTCGACCTCGAGCGCGCCTGCCGCGCCATCGACGCCAAGCTCAAAGCCCACGGCAACGGTCGCGCGCTCATCTCCGTCAACAAAGCGCTCGTCACCCAGGCCAGTTCGGCGATCCCCGTTGTGCCGCTCTATATTTCCATCCTTTACAAGGTGATGAAAGCGAAGGGCACGCACGAAGGCTGCATCGAGCAGATCCAACGCCTCTTCTCCACCCGGCTCTACAACGGCAGCAAGGCCCAGCTCGACAGCGGAGGCCGCATCCGCATCGACGACTGGGAAATGAGTCCCGACATCCAGGCCGAGGTCGCCGCCATCTGGCCCAAGGTCACGACCGAAAATCTTCCCGAGCTCACCGACATCGCCGGCTACCGCACGGAATTCTTGAAGATGTTCGGTTTCGGTCTCCCCGGCATCGACTACGACGCCGAGGTCGAGCCGCACCAGCCGATGATTTGAGGTTTTTTTGAGTGCCCGTCGGGAGGTGGACCCTCCACCACCGATGATTCAAAAGCGAGTAGGTGGCGCGCTGGTCGCGCCATGTTGCGAGACAAGCTCGCAACCTACGACCTTCTCGCCGCGCTGCGCACCAGGGCGCGCTGGAGTAAAATAAAGCCAAGCAGCAGTCCGCCGACCACGATGCGTATCCACCAGGGATTCAAACGTCCGTCGAAAAGAATCGCCGCCTGGATCGTGCCAAAAACCAAAATCCCGAGCAGCGTCCCGAGCATGTGTCCCCGTCCTCCCGACAACAACGTGCCACCAATCACCACGATCGCGATCGCATCCAGCTCCAGGCCGATGCCCAGGCTCGGATTGCCCGAACCGGTGTACAACGTGGCCACCAATCCGGCGAGAACGGCGAGCATGCTGTTGATCGTGTAGGCGCCAATCTTTGTCCCGCCCACCGGCAAACCCATGAGCAATGCGGATTGCTCGCTGTCGCCGACGGCCAGCAGATTCCGGCCAAAGCGGGTGAAGTGGGCCACGAGATAACCGCCGATGAAAACCGCTCCCAGAATCAGCGCCGTCAGCGGCAACCGGATGGTCTCGGTGATGACCCACTCGATCTCGGTGATTTTTCCGTAGAGCGGATGCGTGATGCCGGTCGATTCCGTGCTGATCCAAAACGCCCCGCCCCGGGCCAGAAACATCCCGGCGAGCGTGATCAAAAATGGCGGCTGACGAAAAACATGGATCAGCGTACCCATGCCCGCACCGAACAAGGCGCCAGCCGCGAGTGCCGTCACTGCCGCAGTCGCCGGATGAAAGCCATGGCGTTCAATCAGGGTGGCCGTAAAGATAGAGGTGAACCCGATCACCGCCCCCACGGAAAGATCAATTCCCCCGGCGAAGATCACCAACGTCATCCCGACAGCCGTGATACCGAGAAAGGCGTTGTCGGCGAAAAGATTCACGACGCTGCGGGCCGAGAAAAAGCCCTGGTACAGACAGCCCGCCGAGACAAACAAGGCGAGAAAGATGCCCGCAGTCGCAAGCAACGGCAGTTGGCGGCGCAAGGCGGGACTCATGCCGACCTCCGTGGGAAAAGTCCCCGCAGCCAGTTTCTGGTTTTGTCCGACTGCATCAGACAGACCGCGATGATCAACACCGCCTTGGGTACCGTGGCCACCGCCGGCGCCACGCCAAGATTATACAAGGTGGTGGTCAGAGTCTGGAGCAACAGCGCACCGACCAACGAGCCCATCAGCCAGAACCGGCCGCCCGTCAGCGCCGTGCCCCCGACGACCACGGCGAAGATCGCATCCAGCTCCATATTGAGTCCGGCGCGATAGGGATCGGCCGCCCGGATATTGGAAGTCGCCAGCAACCCGGCAATGCCCGCGCACAAGCCGCCGAATACATAGACGAAAGTTTTCAGCCGCACGGCCGCCAATCCGGCAAATCGGCTGGCCGTCTCGTTATCACCCACCGCTTCGATGAAGAGCCCGGCGGCCGTTTTGCGGAGAAAGCTATGGGCCGCGAAATAAAGGACCATCACGAGTATCACGGAAAACGGCACACCGAAAACGAAGCCGTTGCCCAGAAACTCAAAGCCCGCATTTTTGATGATCACCACATCCCCTGACGTGACGAGCTGAGCGACGCCACGGCCGACCACCATGGCAATCAGCGTCGCCACGATCGGCTGAACCCCGAGTTGCGCGACCAGCCCGCCGCTCACCGCGCCACCGAGCGTTGTCACCGCCAGCGCCACTGTCACCGCCACCGGCCAACTGAAACCCTGTTTGGTGAGCAGCACTGCCGCCACCGATCCCGCCACCGCCATGAGCGAACCGACCGCCAGATCCACTCCCCCCGTCGCAATGATGAGCGTCATGCCCAGGGCGAGAATCATGCCGCGCGAACCCTGGTTCAAAATATCCACGGGCAAACCGTAGAGATGCCCGTCAAGCATGGTGATCTTGAGAAACTTCCATTCCCCGGCCCGCAGATCCATGGCGACGTTGAGCAAAATCAGAAACGCCAGACCGATCAGCGGCCAGAGCAACGGCGAGCGGGAGTGTCTGACCGGCTTACTCATGTGGCGTGTGTCCTCCGGCCATGGCCTGCATGAGTTTCGACGTTTCAATATCGGCGCCGTTGAGTTCGCCGGTCTTCCGGCGTTCGCGCAGGACGACCACGCGCGTGCTGTTGCGGACGATCTCCTCGATCTCCGAAGAGATGAGCAGCACGGCCATGCCGTCAGCGCGGAGCTTGTTGATCAATTGCTCGATCTCGCCGCGTGCGCCGATGTCGATGCCGCGAGTAGGCTCATCGAGGATGATCAGCGCGGGCCGGGTCGCGAGCCAACGCGCCAAAAGGACTTTCTGCTGGTTGCCGCCGGAAAGATTTTTGATCGGCGTCTCAGCATCGGCGGTTTTGATGCGCAAAGCCGCGATGGAGTGGTCGCACCATTTCGTCTGCTCCTCCGTCGAGAGCGGACGCCACGCCCCCCGCCTCGCCTGCAAGGCAAAGATCAAATTCTCCCGCACGGAAAGATTGGGCAAGATCCCCTCCGTTTTCCGATCTTCCGAACAAAACGCCAGGCCGAGCCGAATCGCATCACGGGGCGAATCAAACTGCGCGTTCGCTCCCTTCACCTTGATTTCACCCGCCTCAGCCTGATCAATGCCGAACAAAAGTCGCGCCGTTTCGGTACGGCCCGAACCGAGCAGACCGGCCAGACCGGTGACCTCGCCGCTGCGTATTTCCAAATCAATCGGCTGAATCGCCCCCCGGCGCGTCAGCCCATGAGTCGTCAGCAGCGCAGGCGAACCTAGCGGCGACGGAGCGACTGCCTCGGCTGTCCGACCAGCAACATCGTGGACTTCCCGGCCGAGCATCTTGCTCACCAGCGCGAGTCGGGGCAGCTCGGCAGTCGGGAATTCGCCGACGAGCGTGCCGTTGCGCAGCACGGTGATCCGGTCGGTCACCGCATATACCTGATCGAGAAAGTGGGTAACGAAAACAATGCCCATGCTTTCGCCGCGCAGCCGGCGCATGACGGCGAAGAGCTCCGCCACCTCCTTCTCGTCCAGGCTGGCCGTGGGTTCGTCGAGCACCAGCAGTTTGGCCTTGAGATCAAGGGCGCGCGCAATCGCCACCATCTGTTGCAGCGCCACCGAGAGCGAGCCGAGCTCGGCGTCCACATCGATGTCGATTTCCAGCCGCGCGAGCATCTCGCGGGCATGGCGGCGGATTTCTTTCCAGTTGAGAAATCCCAACCGTCCGGGTTGCCGGCCCAGCGTGAGATTTTCCGCGACCGACAGCGACCGGATAAGATTCACTTCCTGATACACCGTGCTCACGCCCGCCATCTCCGCCGCCTTGGGCGACTGCGGGCGGATGCACAGGCCAGCCAGTGCGATCTCCCCGTTGTCCGGCGCGTAGACGCCCGTGAGGACCTTGATCAACGTGGACTTGCCCGCGCCATTCTCGCCGAGCAGCGCATGAATTTCCCCGGACCGAACCGTGAAATCGACCCGGTCAAGCGCCACGACACCGGGAAACTTTTTCCCAATGCCCCGCATACTGAGCAACGGCGTGGCAGCATTCACCGCAGCGGATCAGTACCGGCGCGTCGGCAAAGCCGCAGCGGCATTGCTCGCGTCGAAAAGCTCGTCCTTGTTGTACATCCGCTTCTCGACCGTTTCCTTGTTCAAAATCTTCTCGATCGTGCCATAAATCTTGGGACCGAAGAGCGGATTGCACTCGACGGTGCAGTTGATTTTTCCGTCCACGACGGCTTGGACGGCTTCCTTGATCGCATCAATCGTGACGATGAGAATGTCTTTGCCGGGTTTCAGGCCGGCTTCCTCGATGGCTTGGATCGCGCCCAGCGCCATGTCGTCGTTGTGCGCGTAGAGGATCTCGATCTCTTTGCCATGCTTCTTGATCAAGGCTTCCATGACCTGCTTGCCTTCCGAACGGCGGAAATTTCCCGTCTGAGAATCGATCAGCTTCAGCTCCGGATGTTTTTTCAGGCCGTCGGCAAAAGCCCGGCGCCGTTCGTTGGCGGCGGCCGACCCGGGCTCGCCCTGCAGCTCCACGATCTTGGTGCGGCCGCCGGCATTCTTCGCCAGCCAGTCGGCGACCATCACTCCCTCCTGATAAAAGTCGGACCCGATAAAAGCAACGTAGAGCGATTCATCAGCAGTCTCAATTTTGCGATCCATGATTACCACCGGTATGTGGGCCCGCTTGGCTTCGCGGAGCACGACATCCCAGCCCGTCACGACGATCGGAGCCAGGACGATCGCATCGACACCCTGGGTCACAAACGAGCGGATGGCGCGGATCTGGTTCTCCTGTTTGCTCTGGCCGTCGGCAAACTTGAGGTCGATGCCGCGGTTGACCGCCTCGGACTTCATCGACTCGGTATTGGCGGTGCGCCAGGCGCTTTCCGCCCCGGTCTGGGCAAAACCCACGACGATGGGTTTCTTGGCATCGGCGGCAGCCGCCGGAGCCGCGCCAGAAAGTAAAACAAGAGACGCACCAGCGAGTGCAGCCAGAACACGGATGAGAGGGGTTTTCATGGGGTGGAGAAATCAGCAAAAGCCACCCCGGCATTAAGTCAACGGCAGCCGGCACGCCTCGCCTGTGATTCACGCCCGAACCCGCCCATAGAAAACCAGGCAGACCGTCCCCATCGCCTCGGATTCGACACCGTGCACCTTTTGCCGCCAAACCGCCCGGTTTCTCCATGATCAAACTGCAACCGGTTGCTGCAGCACTTTCTCAGCCGGCAGCAAACCGGCCAGCAATCCGATTAACGGCAGATATGAACAAATATGAAAAACATATCCGATACTGGTGTGATCGGCCAACCGACCCAGCAGGGCAGCGCCGATGGCCGCGGTTCCAAACGCGAGGCCGAAGAACAACCCGGCGATCAGGCCGACATTTCCGGGCACCAATTCTTGCGCGTACACCACAATCGCAGAAAACGCCGAGGCCAGAATCACACCAATGACCACCGACAGCAGAATCGTCAGCGGCAGATTGACGTACGGCAGCAACAGCGTGAAGGGCGCCACGCCCAGAATGGAAAGCCAGATCACCGGCTTGCGACCGATCCGATCCCCCACCGGACCGCCCATGAACGTGCCTGCCGCCACCGCGAACAGGAAAACAAACAGACAGTACTGCGACGTCCGTACCGAGACATGAAACCGGTCGATGAGATAGAAGGTATAATAGTTGCTCAGACTGACCATGTAGAAAAATTTCGAGAAGATCAGCCCAATGAGCACCGCCAACGCCGCGATCACCTTGCCGCGCGGCAGCGAGGCATGCCGGGTGACACCCTGTTGTTTTGTCCGGGCATGTTGGTCGGCAAGATGACGCTGATACCAGCCGCCCACCCGGGACAAAATAAAGATACCCAGCAGCGCCAGGCTGGAAAACCACAAAAGCGAAGCCTGGCCTTGCGAAGCCACCACCGCCGCCGCAACCAACGCCCCGAGGGCCGAGCCGAGATTTCCGCCCACCTGAAAGAGCGACTGCGCAAAGCCATGCCGGCCACCCGACGCCAATCGCGCCATTCGCGAGGCCTCGGGGTGAAAAATGGATGATCCCGCCCCAACCAATGCCGCCGCGACCAAGAGAATCGGAAAACTCCCCGCCTGCGAAAGCAGCACCAGTCCCGCCAGCGTGATCCCCATTCCTATCGCCAGCGAATAAGGTTTGGGACGGCGGTCGGTGTAGAGACCGACGACAGGTTGAAGCAGCGACGCCGTCCCCTGGAATGTCAGGGTGATCAGCCCGACCTGCGTAAAACTCAGCCGAAACGAATTCTTCAACACCGGATAAATCGCCGGCAGCAGCGACTGGATCGCGTCATTGAGCAGATGGGAAATGCTCAACGCCCAAAGGATGCTCATCACGGTGATCTCCGTCCGATGAGGCGCGGTGGCACTGGCAGATTGGTTCGCTTCCTGGTTCATGAACGCCATTCAGCCGCCGGGAGCGGCCACGGTCAAGCGACGCGCGAAAATCCACCCTGTTTCAACCAGCACAGCAGCCAGATAAAACAGCCAGCCCTCCTCATCAGAATCGTTCCCTAGCCGGCCTGCCAGCCACAGCTCCGCGCAGCGGAGCGACGGCTGACCGACGCAGTCCAACGACGACCGCGCCAGACTGCCAAGCCGGCGTCAAAGCATCACAGTTCTGTCAGCTAAAGCATTACTGCGTTAGGTCACAGTGGACCCCATCTCTGAAACGGTTGAGAATAATATTTGGACTACAGTTCAGATCAGCTCCAACGATGAATTCTAAAGTCGGCGCTACATGATTTCTCCGTTACTTTCAACGCACAGCAGTCAGAAAGGAGTTCCGTGGCATTGCCCTCACAATTCGTGGCGTTGCTAGAGCATTACGGAGGACTATGGATTTTGGCACGCATGCGACGGCCCTCTCATTTCCTATCTGCGTTTTGAGCTTTAGATTCGGCCATTATCTTCCAAGAGATGCCAAAGCGATCGACTACGATTCCGTATCGCTCGGCAAAAAATGTTTTCAGCAAGGGGATTTGGACCTGACCACCCTCGCTGAGAGCCATGAAGAACCGTTCGGCTTTCTCCGGGGTTTCCACTCGTAAGGCGAGCGAGAAGCCGGTAAAGGTCGTTTCGGTGGGGGGCGAGTCGCAACCGCAGTCCGACGCCATGACCGTAGTGGAACCGATGCGGATGGTGGCGTGAAAGATTTTCTCCTCCAGCCCGGGCCTCGACTGGGAAGGCTCGGGACAGTCGCGAAACCGCATCAGGAAGAGAGTCTCCGCGTCAATCGCCCTGCCATAAAACGTGACCGCTTCTTCTGTGAGCCCGTAGAAATTGAGCGTGGTTTGAACGTCCATGAATTGTTTTATGCGTTAATTCGCCTAGCGTTCTTGGTGAATCGCGCCCGGCGCCGGTTCCGGAAAGTGGTTGGGCCTTTGGTTCGTTCAAGCATTGAGATACCGATTCGGCACATTCATTTCATTAGGAAGAACTCGACCCGACGCTTGGGCGAGTAGCTGGATGTTCTCATACAAGTCACACTCGTCACGTCCGACCTGCGGCAACAGTCCCGCCTGCGCATACGATACCGGCGTCGCATCAAAGATCGTCGTCTCCCATTCAAAACTTTTCCCCCAAGTGATGCCGGCCACACGAACGTCCGCCTTCGCGCCATGTTCCAGCAGCAGTCGCAGCACGGGCTGACAATGATTACCGCGTTGGCAGACGGTATGGAATATCGGCGTGTGCCCATTGAATCCATAATCATCCAATGCGGCCTTTGCCTCTACGTCCGCTCCGGCGTTAAGCAAAACGGTCGCGGCCCTCACCAATCCGAACTCGGCGGCGACATGCAACAAAGACGCGCCTAGCAATGGGGTGAACGCACAGCGGATGTCCACTTGGTGGCGAATCAAGGACGGATTCTTGCGCAGTTCAGCCCCCAGCAGCGCCGTATCATCCAGCAGAACCGCCAGCAAACCGGCGTCCGGGCACCGCGCACCGGCCTGTATCAGGCATCGAACACAATCTGAAAACTTCGGCGACCGAAGATACATCTCAACCAACCATGTGAACGGCGTCTTGCCGTCTATGAGACCGTTGACGTCAACGCCCCCAGCCAAGGCCGTTTGAATCTTTTCGATCGAATGGGTCTCGAAGCCAAGTAGGAGAATATCTTGAGGTGTCTTCATCTTTCTTTCCTAGACGTAGATTTCATCCGCGCTGGTCACAAAGGCCAATGTCGGATGTAAAGATTGTATTGGTTAGGCGTGTTTGACTCGGTAAGCACGGTCGGAAATAGAAATCGAGTTACCAGCGGGGTCTTTGGCATTCGCGAAGCAATAATTGTGAGCTTCATGAATCGCGCCAAACTCAAATCCCTGCTTCTTAGCTTTGGCGATAAATGTCTTCACGTCAGGAACCGAAAAGACGATCTTAATGGCTGCCCCGCTTTTTTGGCTCTTAGCAGCCTGATGCAGCGCAATCGAGCAGCCGCCCTCTGCGTTCGTAAGGAGTTGCCAACCAGAAATCGAACTCGGCACCGGCACGAAACCAAAGTGGCGTAGATAGAACGCTTGCACCCGGGGTATATCCTTAACGTACAGAACTAATGCTGAAATCGGAACCGACATAATGCAGAAAACGTTACGATCAACCACCGAGGCTTGGCGAGGATGGTTTCGTCGAAAGTGATGTCAGTGTGGAGCGATTACGCCCGGGTGGCAAGGCTGGCGGGACTATGCCTAAAAACATCAAAAAGTCCGCAGGTGCCACGGCGCCTCGCGAAACCGGTACTCTCAAGTATTGAGTCTAACCGTGATTGGCAACAGTCGGCATTGCAGGCGCCGGGTCCGTCCTCCGGAGCGTATGTTGTGACCACGGTCCGTCGCGATATGCGCGGAAGGCTGATGTGCGATTTAATGAGGTTAAATTTGCCAAACGCTGCGTAACCGCAGACTTGGCGGCAGTGAAAGTGCCAGTTTTTTCAAAATTCAACGATAAACAATATGACCAACGAGACCGTAGAACCAACTCACGACATCGCCGTAGCTTAAGTCTAGAGCGGCTGACTTCCAGTTGGCAGATGAGGCGCGCGAACCCCTTCTCCCGCTCCAATCGACGCCCGTAGATGATTCAAAACAGGCCACCGTGAGCTTGCCCTCAGGGTTGCCGAGGAGTCCGCATTCGACGCCGGCAGCGGCGCCGCCCCGCCCGGAAGTTGGCGCTGGAGTTGGCAAAAGCCTCCTCCCCGCGCGCGTCCAGTTCACCATCGTTTACCGTTCAACCGGTGAAATGACCCTCGTTTGAAGGCCTAGCGATAGCCTAGGCTTGCGATCATGCCCGCATCCGTCACCCTCCATTTATCCGCTGATCTCTCTATTGGAGCGTTCCTTAACTTGTAACTGGCTTGCTGGTGCTCGGGACAGGAGTCGAACCTGCACGCCTTACGGCACGGGCTTCTAAGACCCGCATGTCTGCCATTCCATCACCCGAGCGTTGGTGCACCGCCCATTTTTGATTTGGGATTTTGGACTGATTAACGCAAGCGCTGTTTCTGAGCCGGCACCAAAATAGGCCACCAAGCTCCAAAATCATCCGGCCACGCCCAGGTGTTCGCCCATTTTGGCGTAGACCTCGCGCTGCTGCGCACTGTGCTCCAGCAGATCGGCATCGAATTTGATTTTGCCCGGCCGGAAGATCGTCACCACGCAGGAACCGCCAAACATGAACAGGCCTTTCTCGTCGCCCTTCGCCACCGTCCGGCCCGGCACAAAGGTCTGCACAATGCTCCCGACCATCGTGGCCCCGATCTCGCACACCGCCACCCGGCCAAACACCGGTGAATCGACCAGCGTCACCATGCGCTTGTTCTCCCACAGATAGGCGAGATTGCGGCGCAGCGCGACGGGCGAGACGGAATACAACGCGCCGTTGATCAGCCTGGGCTCGCCGGGCCGGCCCGACACTGGGAAATGAAACCGGTGATAATCCACCGGGCACAACCGCGAGATCAGCAGCGAGCCGCCAGCAAATTCCGCCGCCAACGCCGCATCGCCCAAAAAATTTTCCAATGAAAACCGCTGGCCCTTGGCGTAGAAGCCGTCCGCCGCCTCCACCTTTTGAAAAGCCAGATGGCGCCCGTCCGCGGGCAGCACCGCCACGCTATCGCCCGGCGCGATCGGCCGCGTGCCGGGTTTCAGCGCCCGGTAGAAAAACTGGTTGAAGGTTTTGAACGCAAACGGCTTTTTCACGAACTCGTCCACATCGAGATCGTAGCGCACGATAAAGGGCAGGATCTTCTGCGCACTGAAACCCAGGTTCATCCGCCAGCCGTAGTAGCGCGAAGTGATGGCGCGCTTCACCAGCGCATTCAGCGCCATCCGCCCCAGCCCCGTCTCATATGTCCAGCGCAGCCAGCTCTCGCCATAAACCTGCTCGGTCTCGATGGTTTTCCTGGTGCGATGATAATAGCGGATGGGTTCGGCGGACATGGGGTTGGTGTATTGCAGGCGCAGGCTTGCTTGTCACGGCATAGCTCAATGCGCGATGGCGGGCCCCGCGATAAAAATCTGCGTTGTGATTTTCTTCCGAATCGCACCAGCGTTCCAACCCCCGGTTTGCCAAACGGCGTTGCCGCCGCTACGTTCCCTTCTTCATGGAAAATTTCACCTTTCATAATCCCACCCGTCTGCACTTCGGCCGGGGCCAGATTGCCCAGCTCGACACGGAATTCCCCGCCGACGCCCGCATCCTCCTGCTCGCGGGCGGCGGCAGCATCAAACAAAACGGCGTCCATGCCCAGGTGAAACAGGCCCTGGGCAACCGCCTCGTGCGCGAGTTTTGGGGCGTCGAGGCCAACCCCGATTACGACACATTGATGAAAGCCGTGGAGCTGGTCCGCCGCGAAAAGCTCGGCTGGATTCTTCCCGTTGGCGGAGGCTCGGTGCTGGATGGCGCGAAATTCGTCGCCGCCGCCGCAAATTATCCCCGCGACCCGTGGCAGATTCTTGTCACCCACGGCACCGATGTGACCAGCGCCCTGCCCATCGGGGCCGTGCTCACCCTGCCGGCCACCGGTTCCGAGGCCAACAGCGCTTCGGTGATCTCGCGGCGGGCGATCCAGGAAAAGCTGCATTTCATCAGCCCCTTGGTTTTTCCGCGCTTCTCCGTCATCGATCCGGCCACGACGTTTTCCCTCCCGCCGCGCCAGATCGCAAATGGCATCGGCGACACCTTCTGCCACGTCATGGAGCAATATCTCACCTACCCCGCCGACGCCGCGGTGCAGGACCGTTTTGCGGAGGGCATTCTTCGCACTTTGATTGAAGTCGCACCCAAGACCCTGGCCAATCCCACCGACTATGCGGCCCGCGCCAATCTCGTCTGGGCCGCCACCTGCGCCCTGCAGGGGATCATCGGCGCCGGTGTGCCGCAGGACTGGGCCTCACACATGATCGGCCATGAACTCACCGCCCTGCACGGGATCGATCACGCGTGCACGCTCGGGATCGTGATGCCCAATCTGCTGCAGTTGGAACGCGCCAGCCGTCGCGCCAAACTGCTCCAATACGCCGAACGCGTCTGGGATTTGCGCGAAGGCTCCGAGGAGGCGCGCATCGATGCGGCCATCGGGAAAACCCGCGGCTTCTACGAAGCCATCGGCATTCGAACGCGACTCCAGGATTACAATGTTCCGGCCAGCACCGCCGCCGCGGTCGCCCGCCGGCTCGCCGCGCGCGGCCTGAATACTTTCGGCGATCGCGACGCCCTCACCCCCGCCAAAGCCGAGCAGATCCTTTGCGCCGCGGCGTAATGCCCGTGACAGCACAGACGCTCAAGGCGACATCGGGACGAGGCAGACAAGGAGCCAAAAACAAGATCGATGGGACAGAAGCTGCACGGTTGCACCCGCACGATTGTACGCTTTCCGCAAAACGGCAGGCCGCTTGTTTTGCAAAATGTATTCGTGAAAACCTTTGCGCCGCTGCTTCGTGGTGCATCTACTGCCCCCGGCAACTTTTATGAACGTCCTCGGCAAACACTGGCGCACAATCTGGCCCGGAACGGCCGGCGAGTCCGTCGAGATCATTGACCAGACGCGCCTGCCACACGAATTCCAAACGGTTCGACTCACTTCGCTCGTCGATGCCGCCCACGCAATCCGCGCGATGCTGGTGCGCGGCGCGCCGCTCATCGGGGCCACGGCGGCCTACGGGCTCTGGCTCGCGTTGCGCGCCGATGCCTCCGATGCCGGACTGGACAATGCCCACGTCACTTTGCTCGCCACCCGGCCGACTGCGGTCAACCTCCGCTGGGCGCTCGATCGCGCGCATGCACACTTGCAACCGCTGCCCGTCTCGGCCCGCGTGGCCGCCGCTTTGAATCTTGCCGCGACCATCGCCGACGAAGACGTCGCGATCAACCGGGGCATTGGCGAGGCCGGTCTGCCCATTCTCCGCGCCCTCGCGGCGCGCAAACCTGCCGGGCGTCCGCTCAACATCCTCACGCATTGCAACGCCGGCTGGCTGGCCACCGTCGACTGGGGCACCGCTACCGCGCCCATCTACCTCGCCCACGATGCCGGACTGCCGGTTCACGTCTGGGTCGACGAAACCCGTCCGCGCAACCAAGGCGCCAGCCTCACCGCTTGGGAACTGCTCAATCACGGCGTGTCCCACACCGTCATCGTCGACAATGCCGGCGGTCATCTCATGCAGCACGGCGAAGTCGATCTCGTGATCGTCGGCACCGACCGCACCACCGCCCAAGGCGACGTGTGCAACAAGATCGGCACCTACCTCAAGGCGCTCGCGGCCCGCGACAATGGCGTGCCGTTCTACGTCGCCCTGCCCTCGCCCACCATCGACTGGACCGTGAACGATGGCGTGCGAGAAATTCCCATCGAAGAACGCGCCGCCGCCGAGGTGACGCACCTCACCGGCCGCTGCGCCGATGGCAAGCTGGCCACCATCTGCATCACCCCCGAAGGCAGTGCGGCCGCCAATCCCGCTTTCGACGTCACCCCGGCGCGACTCGTCACCGGGCTGATCACCGAGCGAGGCGTCGCTCCCGCGACCGCCGCCGGCCTGCGCCAGCTTTTCCCGGAAAAATCTCAGATGTCTGATACCACAGAATGACCCAACCCAATATCGTAAGATGAAAACCTTCACCCTCGTCATAGTCCTGTTTCTCACTGCCGGCACCCGCCTGAGCGCCCAGATGGGCGAGATCGACCTGAATTTTGCTTTCTCCCAGATGAAAAGCAACGGACTCATGCCTTTTGCCAAATTGCTTTATGCCGGTGACCAAAAAAATTCCCAACAGTTGGTCGATCAGCTTGGCCCTCTCGTCCAATCAGCCGGTGACTTCAACAGCTTCGAACTGCTGGGGCGGCGCCCTCTGACGAAACGAGTCGAGCGGCTCGTGATCGCCATCTATTTCGACAATTTTCCGGTTTATATGCGGATCGATTTCTATGAAAACACCAAGGGTCGGATTTGTCTGCCCGCCAAATTTTCCAGGGAAGCCGCGGATATTTTGCCGTTTGATTTGATTTCGGCGACGGGAAAATAGGGCGCGATTCAGCCAACGAGCAAATAATGCAGCCGTGGGTCGCTGACCCGGCTACAGGAAATCTCATCCGGTCACTCCACGCGTTTGATATTTTCCACAGTGTCTTCGAAGAAAAAAGGCTCGCCGGTCCGGGCGGTGATCTTCACATCACGAAGGATGAGATCCTTCGTATAGCCGATCCGCAGTCCGGCCGGGGCCTCGATGTTGATGTTCTCCAACAGCAGGGGCCCTGCCGGCATTTCGGGGAGGCCGATGATGAGACCCGCATTACGTGTGCCCGCGGTGGCGGTGAGATGGCGGATCGAGATATTGCGCCAGACCGGAGTGTCGGCGGTCACGGGCTTTTTCTCATCGTGCTGACCGGGCTGGGGCAGACCGACATAATAACTGGTGATGACGATGGGTTGGCCGACATGCTTCATCGTGAGATTTTCGTAGACCACGTTTTCCACCACTCCGCCGCGCAGCCGGTCGGACTTGAAACGCACACCGATATCCGTGCCGTCAAAGGTGCAGTTGCGCACCGTCATGTGATTCACCCCGGCGCCGAGCTCGCTCCCGAGCGAACAACCGTGACCATGGAGAAAGGTGCAGTTTTCCACCAGAAGATCGCGCACCGCGTCGCCGTTTTTCGCCCCGGCTTTCACCGCGATGTTGTCGTCGCCGGTGTCGATGGTACAATGCGTGATCAGCATGCGCCGGGTGTTGGCCGGATCGATCCCGTCGGTGTTGGGCGAATCGGCGGGATTCAAAATGGTGATGCCGTCGACGGTCACCTCGGTGCAACGCGCGGGCACGAAATTGAACTTGGGTGAATTCGTCAGCGTGATTCCTTCCAGCCGCACGCGCGCACAACGCTCGAAGCCGACAAGGTTGGGCCGGGAGCTGGTGTCACTGCGGGCGCCCTTCGCGCGCGCCTCGGCCTTGAAACGGCGGGCCTCGGGCCACCACACATCGCCACTGCCGTTGATCGTGCCGGAACCGGAAATAACGGTGTCGTGGGCGTCGCTGGCGAGCAGCAGCGGACGATACTTGTTGTTTCCCAAACTATAGAGAGCGAACTCGGGGGAGAATTGCAGGACGGCACCGGCTTCGAGATGAAAGTCCAGCTCGCTGCCAAGATCCACCGGGCCGGTCAGCCAACGGCCGGCGGGCACGACGAGGGTGCCGCCACCAGCAGCTTTCACGGCGGCAATCGCAGTCTTGATCGCCGCCGTGTTGAGCGTGGCGCCGTCGCCGACCGCCCCGTAATCCTTCAGATTGAAAGTGCGGGCCGGGATTTTGGGCTGGACCGGAGCCGTCTCGCCCGTGGCGGACAAAAGAGGAGCGAACAGCGCTGCACCAGCGAGCAGCAGGAGCACTGATTTAAACATTGGTGAGACGCTGGGTCGAATCTCCGAAACGCTCGAGACCGGACACACCGGCGGTGTCGGCGAGATTGAGAAAAAGATTGGAGAGCGGCTTCGAGCCATGCTGCACATAGCGGCCCGGCGTCAGCAGACCGCCGCCGCCGCCGGCGAGGACGAGCGGGAGATTTTCGTGCGTGTGGCGGTTGCCGTCCGCATTGCCGCTCCCGTAGATGATGCGCGAATTATGCAGCAGCGAGTGGCCGTCCACATCCGGCGTACCTTCCATTTTTGCCAGGAACCGGGCGAAACGTTCGACGTACCAGCGGTCGATCTGCGCGACTTTCGCCACCCGCTCCTGGTTGTTCTGGTGATGCGACAGATCGTGATGACCCTCGGCGATGCCGATCTCGCTGAAGGAACGGTTGTCACCATCGTGGGCGAGGACAAACGTGGCCACGCGGGTGGTGTCGGTTTGAAAGGCGAGCAGCAGCATATCGTACATCAGATCAACATACTCGGCGCGGAGGTTGGGAATGCCGGCGGGCGTGGGCAGATCGGGATCGACGGTGCTGCCGAATTTCTCGGCCTTCTGGATGCGCGCCTCCACCTCGCGGATGCCGGTGAGGTACTGGTCGAGTTTCTCGCGGTCATTGCCGGCCAGGCGGTGCTGCATGGTGCGGGCGTCCTCCAGCACAAAATCCAGCACGGAGCGCCGGCTCATCATCCGCCGCGCGGCGTTCCCGGCCCGTTCCCCATGCGCCCCGGCCCCGAACAGACGTTCGAAAACGAGCCGCGGATTCGCCTCGGGTGTCATCGGCGTGGTCGGCGACTGCCAGGAAATATTGAACTGGTAGGCGCAGGAGTAGCCGGAATCGCAGTTGGCGGAGCGGCGCGTCTCATCGCAGGTCAGCTCAATGGAGGGGAAACGCGTGAGATGGCCCACCTGGCCGGCGATCACCTGGTCGATGGAGATGCCGGCATGCACATCGGTGGCGCTTTTCTTGATGCGGACGCCGGTGAGGAAAACACTGTTGCCCCGGGCGTGATCGCCGCCGCCATCATCACCGGGATTGGCGTTGGCGTGATCCAGTCCGCCCAGCACCTGAACGTGGCGGCGCATCGCCTCCAACGGTTGCAATGTCGCGCCCAGCCCGAAATCCGCTTCCCCGCCGGTCGGCCACCAGCGGGAAGGAATCGCGCCGTTGGGGAAAAAAACAAAGGCGGTGCGGAGGGGCGCACCGGTGGCGGTGGTGGCCAGTTGGGCGGCCGCAGCGGCCGCAAGCAGTCGTCCGGGCACCAGGGAGCTGAAGGCGGGCAGAGCGATGCACGCGCCCAGCCCGCGCAGAAAATGACGGCGGTTCATCGCGGCAAATTGACGGTCGGTTCGAGTGGGAGAGGCAGTTTTCATGGTGCTGGCTGAGATAGGCTGACAGACGGGGATGGAGCGGAAGTCACGGCCGCAGTCAGGCCGGGAGCGGGAGTGAGCGGACGGCGTTGTTGAAAAGCAGCGGAGTTGATGATGCCGGTGATCAGGTCTTGGGGGCGGCCACCGTCGGCCTCAAGTCGGGCCACCAGCCGGTCGAGCGTCTCGACATCATAATAGTCGAGACCGCGGCCCAGGGCGTAGGTCAGCAGTTTTTCACTGAAACAATAGAAAAAATCCCGGCGGTGCTGCGTCGCAAGAATATGTTTCAGCTCCCGGATGTTGGCAAAGGTTTCACCGGTGATGAGCTGGCCGGCGGGGGCGATCGGCTGGTTGAGCTCGGCCTCGCGCCACTGGCCCATCGCGTTGAAATTTTCGAGCGCGAGCCCCAGCGGATCCATGCGGTTGTGGCAGGAGCGGCATTGGGCGTTTTTTGCGTGCAGGGCGAGCGTGTCGCGCAGCGACATCTTGCCCAGTTCCTCCTTGCTCGCCACATTTTCCAAAGGAGGAATATTGGGGGGAGGCGGCGCGGGCGGCGTGCCGAGAATCGCATCGAGGATAAATACCCCGCGCTTCACCGGGGAAGTCCGCGTCGGATTGGACGTGACCGCCAGCACGGTGCCCTGCGTGAGCACGCCGCCGCGCGGACTGTCGGCGGGGAGCATGACCTGGCGCATGGCCGGACCGGTGACGCCCGCAATGCCGTAGTGCCGGGCGAGCGGTTCATTCAGAAAAGTATAGTCGCTCTGGATCAGCTCCGTCAGGTTCCGGTTTTCCCGGATAACATGGGCAAAATACATTTCCGTCTCCCGCTTCATCGCCTCGCGCAGCTCGTCGGTGAGAGCGGGCTTGGGCAGACGGGAAAAAGTCTGAAAGGTTTTGCGCGCCTCGGCCAGTGCCGCCACATCCTCCGGGGTGCGTTTCTCGTCGGGAATGCGCGCAACGCGGCGAAACACTTCGCGCGCCTTTTCCGTCTCGGGGCTCGGATGCTCCCGGACGAATACCTCAAGCGTGTTGATCGCCACCGTGCCGATGTCCCGGGCCTGCAGCCATTGTCCGGTGAAGTTGCGCACGAGTTCGTCCGAGCGCGGATCGCGCAACATCCGGTCCACCTGCGCGGACAGGTTCGCCCGGAGGCGTCCCTCGCCCGCGAGACGGAAGAGCTCGGCATCGGGCATCGACGACCAGAGAAAATAAGAAAGCCGCGAGGCCAGCGAGAATTCATCCACCTGCGGATAGATCTGTCCCGGACCCGGTGTTTCGACCTCCTCCTCGCGGAAAATGAAACGCGGCGAGGCCAGAATGGCCGTCATCGCCTGGGCAACACCCGCCTCGAAAGTCCGGTCGGGCTGGGCCATCACGTCTTCCACCAATCTAACCAACCGGTCCACCGTCGGCTGCTCAACCGGGCGGCGGAAAGCGCGGGAGGCGAATTTTTCCAGCAAATCACGGGCGTAGCGCAGACGGTCCGTTTTTGTCGCCGGGACCTTGCCCGGAAAAAACCGCGCGTAATTCGGCGGCTGCACCCACTGCTGCTCGGCGAGGGGTCCGCGCACCGTCACCGCTTTCACACTGAGCCGCAACTGGCGTTTCTGCTCACGATCCGGAGCCAGCGGCTGCACTTCCAGGGACAGCTCGTGCGCACCCGCGCTCCACTCGCGATCAAACGTGAATTCGTAGGGATGCTCACCCTCGCGCACAAACTCGCGATCAAGCAGCGTTTCCCCATCGGCTTTGAAAAGCAACCGGCACCGGTTGAGATCAAACTGGTCGTCCACGTAGCTTTCCTGCGCCTGCAAAGCGAGCATCAGTTGATACTTTCCGGGAAAAGCCGCCTGATGAACGGCCGTCACGGTCGCCGGAGTGTAATAGGAAATAATGAGGGCATTCCCGTCCGCCACGGGAACGGGGCGTTTGTATTCCGGGGTGGAAGCCGCCGACGGAACCGCCGGCGCTCCCGGTGCCGCCGGCTCCTGCATAACTTGGGACGCCACTTTCACGGTGGCGAACGCCGATCCTTTCACCCGCGTCTCAGCCACAATACGGGGTTGCGTGGGCACGGCCGTGGCAATGATCGCCTGCGCGGCATCGAGGTATTTTTCCAGCAACATGGGCGAAATCGTCAGCACATCCCCGATGTTGTCGAAGCCGTGCCCGGTGTCGTCGGCGGGAAATTCTTTCTGCGTGTCGAAATCCACGCCGGTGAGCTCGCGGATGGTGTTGCGGTATTCCACGCGGTTGAGCCGGCGCACCGTGACCCGGCCCGGATCGGGCTGCTGCGCATCCAGACCGAAGGCGCGCTGCTTGATCCACCGGGCCAGCTTCGTCTGCAGCTCCGGTGGCAGCGGCGTTTCATCCGCCGGCGGCATGATGCCGGAACGGGTGTTCTTGAGGACCCGCAGCCAGAGCGCGTGATCCTGCACGGCCGCATCGCTGGCAAAGTCATCGAGTGAAACGCCGCCTTTCTTGTGCCCGTAGCCGTGGCAATCGTAGCAGTATTTGTCCAGGACGGGCTGAATATCCTGATGAAAAGAATCGAGGACCGGTTCGGTGGCGAGCACAGGCAGCGGCAGCAAGAGCGTGGCGGCCAACCATGACGGCATCCGCCAGACCTGCCCGTGCCTCGTTCGGCGGTCGGGAGCTTTACGGGGGTGGGAAAAAGCGGGCGGCATGCGGTATTCGGATAGGTAATTGGTTTTTTAGAGCCAGGCAAACGGACAAAGCAAATTTCTGATGCTTATACAGAAATAATACAGCCTCTTGGCCCAATCAAATTAAACGACCCAAAAACGTCCGGCTTGACGGGAAATTTCACCGGGCAATTCAGTCCGCCACCACCACTCAACCCGGCCAAGAACGCAGGTTGCCATCAGCGTGCCGTTGGCTATGGCTTCTCGCATGACGTCCCGCATTCCCGCCCTGCCTGACCCAGACTCCATCCCTTCGCTGCGCGGCACAAAACCTGCAAACTGAATCCACTCTCATGGCCAAAAAACGCCAGCGCAAACCAGCCAGGAAAACCGCCGCCAACGGCGAACGTGAAAGTGCGGTTCGCGGCAAAGACCCCGCGCTGATCACGAAGCAGGAAATCGTGAAGAACTGGCTGCCCCGCTACACCGGCGTGGCGCTCAAGGATTTCGGCCGCTATATTCTGCTCACCAACTTCGATCACTACGTCGAGCTTTTCGCCCAGTGGCACCATGTGCCCGTGCACGGCCGGCACAAGCCGATGGCCAACGCGACCGCCAAGGGCATCACGATCATCAATTTTGGCATGGGCAGCGCGACCGCCGCCACGGTGATGGACCTGCTCTGCGCCATCGGCCCGAAAGCCGTGCTCTTTCTCGGCAAGTGCGGCGGACTCAAACACCGGGCCAAAATCGGCGATCTCATCCTGCCCATCGCCGCCATCCGCGGCGAAGGCACGAGCAACGACTATTTTCCCCCCGAAGTGCCCGCCCTGCCCGCCTTCGCCCTGCAGAAAGCCATTTCCTCCACGATCCAGGCCCATCGCCGCGACTACTGGACCGGCACGGTCTACACCACCAACCGCCGCGTCTGGGAACATGACGCCGACTTCAAGAAGTACCTGAAGAAAATCCGCGCCATGGCCGTCGATATGGAGACCGCCACGATCTTCATCACCGGTTTCGCCAACGAAGTCCCCACCGGCGCCCTGCTCCTCGTGTCCGACGAACCGATGACCCCCGAGGGCGTGAAGACCGCGGAAAGCGACCGGCGGGTTGACGACGAACACGTCGCCATGCATCTGCGCATCGGCATCGATTCCCTGCAGCAACTCATCCACCAGGGCGTCGCGGTGAAGCATCTGAAGTTCTGAACTATTTCTGAGGTAGGGCGGGACCGCTGGGCCCGCCGTAAAAATGAACGACTCCCTGATACACTTTCCGCAAAGACAAAAACTTCCGCATGGAATTCCTTCCTGGGTAAGCAATGAAGCTATTTTGTTCGTCACCGTTTGTTGTGCGACACGTCACACCAACCAACTTTGCCGCAAGGAAGTTGCCGCACCCATTTGGGAATCCATCGAATTTCGTCAAAGACGCGGGGACTGGTATGTTCATCTTTGGCTCCTGATGCCCGATCATCTGCACGCTTTGGTTTCGTTTCCGAAGGACAGAAACCCGACCAAAATCATCGCCAATTGGAAAGAGAATGTCGCCAAGACGACCGACGTTCGCTGGCAACGCGATTTTTTCGATCACCGACTACGGAATGACGAGAGTTATGATGAGAAAGCCCATTACATCCGGCAGAACCCGGTCAGGAAAGCTCTTGTGAGTGATCCGAAAGGCTGGGACTTTTTCTGGGAACCACACTGACGGCGGGCCCAGCGGTCCCGCCCTACCTTTCAATCAAAAAATGCTCATCCGGATCAAAGGCGCGATTTCGAACTGTTATCTCCTGCCCGGGGAAAAGCCCGTGCTGGTCGATACCGGGGCGCCCGGGGATTTGCGGCGGATCCTGGCCGCATGCCAATATCACGGGCTGAAAATCGAGCAGCTCGCGCTGATTCTCCTTACGCACGGCCACAGTTCCTCGGCCGGCTGCGCCGCCGAGCTGCGCCGGCTCAGCGGGGCGCAGATCGCCCTGCACCACGGCGATCTCGCCCTCGTGCGCAACGGGCGCAATGGCGTGCTCGCCGCCCAAAGCAACTTCGCGCGCTTCCTCCGGCCTTTCGTGGACGAACCCTTCGAAGCCTTCGAGCCCGATCTGGTTTTTCAGGAGGGCATTTCGCTCGAACCATATGGGCTCCGCGGTCACATTTTGCCCACGCCCGGCCACACTCCCGGCTCCATCTCGCTCGTGCTTGCCAGCGGCGAGGCGATCATCGGCGATGTGTTGCGCGGCAGCCTGCTCTGGCCCAACCAGGCGAGGCCGCATTACTATTGCAACGATCCGGAAAAGAACCACCGCAGCATAGTGCGGCTCGCCCGCGAGGGTTTGCTGCGCTGCTACCCCGGGCATTTCGGCAGTTTTCCCGGCACCCAGCTTGGGAGGCATCTCGACACCACCTCCGGCGAGATCTTCGAGCTCTCCGGCGAGCGGGCGTGAGACGGGCCGTCAGGATACGTTCTGGCTGCGACGACCCTTGTCCATGTTCTTATCATCCGGCGGCACGGGGGATTTTTCCAACGGCAGCTCAGGGGTGACATCCTTGCCGCCGGGCAGCACATCGACCCAGAAGGGGACAAAGAGTTCTTCTTCGCTGAGTTTCACCTGGGCCCAGATGGCGTAGCGGCCGGGTTTCGGAATCAGGACTTTGAAATTCAGCTCCGGTTTCAAAAGATCAGGCGGCTTGCTCAGATCCGTCTGCTGCGGGTGCAGGTGGGCAAAACCGCTGCGCTGTTCGTCAAATGCCACCATGTGCGCGAATGCGCCCATGACCGGCTGGAGCGGCACCGGTTTTTTTTCCGCGCCGGCACTCTGGACGCGGAGGGTGAGGTCGGCCGGCACGCCGGCGCGAAAACGTCCGGGCGTGACCAGCTCAAAGTTCAGATTGTTCACCTGGGTCGCGGTGTAGACCGTCTGGATCACCTTGGCCACTTCCCCCGGCACCGTAAAATCGACCGAGGCATACAGTCCCCGCTGCGTGGCCACCGGGGTGAAATCGGCGAACACCCGGTAGACGCCCGGTCGCTCCGGTTTGAAATCGAACACCCACTCGCCATTCCACCGGCCGGGCACGGGATGAATGTGCTGATAGTCCGACAGGGTGGGATCCACGATGAGCAGATGAAGTTTTTGCGTGTGCGAGACCAGCAGATCGACGGGGACGATGGGTTTCCCTCCGGCGGTGCGCATCGTCAAAGTGAAGTGCGTCGCCTGCTTGTATTCCGGCGGAGCGTCGCTTTTCAACGTCAGCACCACGGGGGATTTCGCCGCGATCACCGGAATGAACTGGGGATTGGCGGGATCGCAGAACTCGATGGCATTCCTGTCCGTCAGACGGAAGTCCATGTGATTCAGGTTGGTGCCCGTCGGCAGCAATCGCATGAAAACATAGAGCCCGAGAGCCGCCGCCGTGATGAGGATGAGCTGCCTTTTCTGGCGGGGCGGGAGGGCGGACTTCACCGCCGGGGAACCTGGTTGCTCGCTCGCCAATTTGTCGAGTGCGTCGCTCATTTCTTGTGCATCCGGCTGACGAAATCCTCCACCTGCCACTGGCTCCCGTCGACGCGATGGATGATCTGCCCCTGCTCGTTGATGAGCAGAGTGGCGAGGGTGTGCTTGATCGTCTCTCCCTCGAATTCCCGGATGATGCCCATCTGGGCGAGCAATTGACGGACGGCAGTATCCGGTCCGGTGAGCAGCGAGAAGTTCGAAGTGTCGATCCCTCGCGCCGCGGCGTATTCCTTGAGCACGCCCGGCGTATCGTTGGCCGGATCGAAGGAGATGGAGATGATTTCGAGATTGGCGATGCCGGCGACCCGCGCGGCTTTTTGCACCGCCATCATCCGCGCGGTGGCGGCAGGGCACATGGTCGCGACCGGACAACGCGTGAAAATAAAATTCAACATCACCTGCTTGCCGCGAAACCGGCTCATCGCCACCGCCCGGCCTTCCTGGTCGAACAGGGTGAATTCGGGGGCGGTTTCGCCAATTTCCCGGTAGGCAGCCTTGCCGCGCATGGCCGTGTCCTGAGCCAGCGCATTGGCGGCGGCGGTGACCTGCGCCACCGTCTGGGAGTCGTCCGGCCAGATCTTTTCGAGGAAAGCCTCGCCGCCTTTCACATACATCTCACCGCGGATGCGCTGACCGGGCCGTGCGTTGGCGATGTCGCCCTGCCCCACCTTGAACTCCATCGTCATCGAAGGCATGTAGTCGGGAATGTCGTCATGGTGGATGATCAGCACCTGGCCG
>CAZIQP010000009.1:6916-11304 GCA_964541315.1 uncultured Opitutaceae bacterium | reverse complement strand
TCGAATAACTGGGCTTCATCCCTAACACACATTTGCCAACGGCAGGAATTGTCAAAAGGTTTGCACCCGGTCCCGGCGAAGGCTGACTTCCCCGTTCCTGTTTTTAAATGAGTTTTCTCTCTTCCACCACGTCTTCCCCGAACTGTAGGAGCGGCTTTATGCCGCGATGGTTCGAGGGCAATCGCGGCATAAAGCCGCTCCTACCTTAGAAAGGCCCGCATGAAGCGCACCTCGGCCTATCAACCCGGTCTCGCCTGGTTTGCCGCGCTCGGCAGCGCGTGGGTGTTCGTGCTGGTTACCTTGGGCGCATTTACCACGACCATTGGAGCCGGCATGGCTTTCCCGGACTGGCCGCTGTCCAACGGCTCGATCAACCCGCACGGCTGGTTGACCGAAATCGACAAATTTGCCGAGCATTCGCACCGTCTGTCCGGGATCGTAATGGGGCTGATCACGGTTCCCCTCGCCATCTGGCTGTGGCGGACGCAGGAGCGGGCTTGGTTGCGCAAACTTGGCTGGTGGGCACTGGGGATTTTACTGGTGCAGGGTTTTATTGGTGGCCGACGGGTTCAGCTCGATGCGCTGCACCTGCCGGGATTTGCCATGTCACTCGGCCAAATGCTCCGCATCCCGCATGGCATTCTGGCGCAAGTCTACGTTTGCCTGCTTTTCGCGATCGCCGCGGGACTTTCCCGGGGCTGGATCGAACACCATGGCGGAGCGAGTACTGCTCCTAGCCAGCGCGTTCGCCGGATCGGCCGGTGGTGCGTGGCCCTGCTCATTGTCCAACTGACCGTCGCCGCCACGATGCGCCACAACTACGCGGGCTTGGCCATCCCGACTTTCCCCCTTTCCACCGCCGATGGCAACCTGCTGCCCGCGACCTGGGACTATCGCGTGACTCTGCAATTCACCCACCGGGTGCTGGCCGCGCTGCTCGGAACAGGCATTTTGGCTTACGCCCATGTACTCTGGCGCGAAAAATCCCTCGGGCCTCTGCTGCGCTGGTCGAGCGTCCTGCTCGTGGCGCTCATCGCCCTGCAAATCACCCTCGGCGCCTATGTGATCTGGACCGGACGAAGTGTTTATGTAACCACCGGGCATGTGGTGGTCGGCACATTGACGCTCGCGGTCACGTTTTTGGTCACATTTTTTATTCATCGCGATACGGTCGAAACTACCGCCCAATCCCCAGCATGACCGAGACCAGCGAACAGACTCCGAGCCAGACCACCGCGCTAAACCCTGCGCAGGCGAACTGGCGGCATTACCTTGAGCTGACGAAGCCGCGCCTGAGTTTCATGTCGGTGATCACCGCGATGATCGGCTACCTCGCCGCCGTGCCCTATTCCTATCTGGACTGGCAGCGCACCGCGCTTGTCGTGGTGGGCACGGCGTTGTGCGCCGGCGGCGTGGCCGCGTTGAACATGTGGATGGAAAGCGATACCGATGCGAAAATGAAACGCACCGCCAACCGCCCCATTGTTATCGGCGTCATCCAACCCGGCTCCGCCTTCGTCATGGGCTGGGCGCTCTGCATCGCCGGTCTGATCGTGCTCTTCAAACTGGTCAACGGTCTGTCCGCCTTTCTCGCGCTCGCCACCATCGTCGCCTATCTCGCGCTCTACACTCCGGCCAAACGCTGGTCGCGCTGGAACACCGAGATCGGCGCCATCAGCGGCGCGCTGCCGCCGATGATCGGCTGGGCCGCCGCCGGCCGTACCAATCCCGGGCTGGGCTGGGCGCTCTTCGCCATCATGTACACCTGGCAGATGCCGCACTTCTTCTCGCTCGCCTGGACGTACCGCAAGGACTACGCCGCCGCCGGCATGCCGATGTTGTCCGTCACCGACCCGAGTGGAATCAGATTGAGCCGCTGGACACTTGTCTGGACCGGACTGCTCATCACCTCCAGTCTGATGCCCACGCTCCTCGGGTATTGTTCGTGGCACTATGGCGGAGTGGCCGTGGTGCTTGGCCTGTGGATGCTGCAATCCGCCTTCAAATTCCTGAATCCGGAAAAACAGGAAACCGAAGCGCGCCGGCTCTTCCACATCACCCTCGGCTACCTCCCGCTACTTCTCGGCGCGCTCGTGGCGGATCGATTCTTTTTCAAGCTGTAAGAACCTGCTCACATGACGTTCCACGACATCCCGCCAATTAACGCTGCGCTCAATGCCGTGGCGACCGTGCTGATCACGATCGGCTTCATTTTCATCAAGCTGGGCAAACGCGAGGCCCACCGGGCCGTGATGCTCAGTGCGGGAGTGGTGTCGGCGGTGTTTCTCGTCGGGTATGTGACGCACAAGATCATGATGCGCGGCATCCACACGCCCTTCGGCGGTGAAGGCGTCATCCGCACGGTCTACTACACGATGCTGATTTCGCACATTATCCTCGCCATGGCGATCGCCTACCTCGTGCCGCGCACCTTCCTGTTTGCCATCAAGGGCGACATTGCCTCGCACAAGCGCTGGGCAAAATTCACCTTTCCCATCTGGTATTACGTCTCGGTCACCGGCGTGCTGGTCTATTTCTTTCTCTACCAGTGGTGGCCGAAGGTCGGGTGAACGAGAGGTGGAGCGTGTTGACCTCAACGCGCTTGTCTCCTGACACTTTCCAAAACAGCGCACTGGGGTCAATACGCTCCATCCTTCAGCCCATGATCCTCGCGATGGCGGCTTGTCAAAAGCGTGGCGGCTGACCTAAATCGACCCCTCGCATGCCGTCACCCGATTCTGCCCCGATTCCCACCCACGTCGCCATCATCATGGACGGCAACGGCCGATGGGCCAAACAGCGCGGCCTCCCCCGGCTGGAAGGCCATCGGCGCGGCGTGGAAACCGTCCGCACCGTGGTCGACGCCGCCCGCGAACTGGGCATCCGCTACATCACATTGTACGCCTTCTCGGTCGAAAACTGGAAGCGCCCCGCCGAGGAAGTCTCCGGGCTCATGGGCCTGCTCGATTATTTTTTGAAACGCGAGTTGGACAACCTGATCAAAAACAAGGTCCGCCTGCACACCATCGGCCGCACCGGGGATCTGCCCGCCAATGTCCAGCGCGAGCTCGATCGCGTCAAGGCCGCCACCGCCGGCTTCACGGAATGGAATCTCGTGCTCGCGCTCAACTACGGCGCGCGCACCGAAGCCGCCGACGCCGCCCGCGCCTACGCCACCGCGGTGCGCGAAGGCCGGGAGAAGCTCGAGGACTGTTCCTGGGAGCGTTTCAACCGCTACCTCTACACGGCGGACCTCCCCGAGCCCGATCTGCTCATCCGCACTTCCGGGGAGACGCGCATCAGCAATTTCCTGATGCTCCAGCTCGCGTACGCCGAATTGGTTTTCACCCCCACGCTCTGGCCGGAATTCGGCAAAGCCGACCTGCAGGCCGCGATCGACGAGTACAACAAACGCGAGCGCCGCTACGGCCTGACCTCCGAGCAAATCAAGGCTGGCGCCAGATAAACCACCCGCCCTTACTCGCGCCCGTGTCTTCCCGCATCATCAGCACCCTTTTCCTGTGGACCATTGTTGGCAGCAGCCTGTTTTATTTCGGCATCCACGCCGCAGTGATACTGATCACCCTGCTGGCCGCACTCACCCTCCACGAATTCTACGGGCTTACGGAAAAAATGGGCTTCAAGCCCTTTCGTTGGCTGGGTTTGCTCATCTGCGTGCTGATGGTCGGGGCACCCTACTACGCGACCCTATACATTTTTGACGGCGACGAACTCCCCGGCCTGGTGCCAGGAATGATGGCCATATCGGTGGTTATCTTTTCCGCCGGCATCCTCGGTGTGCGGGACAATACCAACCGCATTGAGTCGCTGGTCGCCTCGCTGCTCGGCCTTCTCTACATACCCTTCATGCTGCACTATCTGGTGCGGTTGCTTCTGCTGTATGCCGAACCTTCGGTCGGCCTCGCCCTGGCGCTGTGGGTGGTGGCTGTCTCCAAATTCTGCGATGTGGGCGCACTCCTCACGGGTCTCGCGTTCGGCCGGCATAAGATGGCCCCGAATATCAGCCCGAAAAAAACCTGGGAAGGTGCGATCGGCGGCGTGCTGGTCTCCGCCGGTGTCGGCGTGGGCATCGCCCATTTCGCCGGGGACTATCTGCCCGAAACCTTGACCATCTTCCGCGCCGCCCTCATCGGCGCACTGCTCGCCGTCACCACGATTGTCTCCGATCTCATCGAGTCCGCCATGAAGCGCCGCGCCGACATCAAGGACACCGGCACGCTCATCCCCGGCATCGGCGGCGCGTTCGACCTGTCCGACAGCCTCATCCTCACCGCCCCGGTCGCGTATTTCGTGTTTCTTTTTCTGTCCTGATGAACCTGGCGGACAAAGCTGCAGGAGGGGCTTCACGCCCCGATTCGCCAGCCACC
>CAZIQP010000009.1:0-6816 GCA_964541315.1 uncultured Opitutaceae bacterium | reverse complement strand
GAACCTGGCGGACAAAGCTGCAGGAGGGGCTTCACGCCCCGATTCGCCAGCCACCCGGCTCGCATGCGTATTCGTGGTAGGTGGCGCGACAAGCTCGCAACCTACGTCCGGCATCGCGGCATAAAGCCGCTCCTACAGTGACAAACGCACCGCAAAAACGTCGCATCGTCCTCCTTGGCGCCACAGGCTCCATCGGCGAAAGCACGCTCAAGGTCATCGCCGCCCACCGCGACCGGCTGGAGCTGGTCGGCATCGCCGCGCAGCGTAACCACGGCCGGCTCGCCGAGATCGCCCGCGAATTCAATGTCCGCCACGTCGCCTTGCACGATGAGCCGGCGTTCACCACCGCGCGGTCCTCCAGCGCTTTCCCTGCTGGCACGCAATTTCACTGCGGCCTCGCTGGCTTGAGCGAACTCGCCGTCCTGCCCGAAGCGGACATCGTGCTCGTGGCTGTCGTCGGCACTGCGGGACTGCAACCCACGCTCGCCGCCATCGCCGCCAGGAAAAACATCGCCCTGGCCTCGAAAGAAATCCTCGTGCTGGCCGGCAAGTTTGTGATGGCCGCCGCTAAATCCCACGGCGTGCGTCTCCTCCCGGTGGACAGCGAGCACAACGCCGTTTTCCAATGTCTCCAAGGCCATGACTCCAGTGATGTTCGCCGGCTGGTGCTCACCGCTTCCGGCGGAGCGTTTCGCGACTGGCCGCTGGCCAAACTCGAGCACGCCACGACCGCCGACGCACTGAAGCATCCCAATTGGACGATGGGACCGAAAATCACCGTCGACTCCGCCACACTCGCCAACAAGGGGCTCGAACTCATTGAAGCCAAGTGGCTGTTCGATCTCCAACCCCAGCAATGCCAGGCCGTGCTGCACACCCAGAGCATCGTGCATTGTTTGGTGGAATTCACCGACAGCTCGATGCTCGCGCAGATGTGTCCGCCCTCGATGACGTTTCCCATCCAACACGCGCTCTTCCACCCCGACCGCGCCCCCAGCCCGACGGCCACCGCCCTGCCCCTCGACCAGATCTTCACCCTCGATTTTCGGCCGGTGGAAAACGCCCGTTATCCCCTGCTGCGGCTGGCCCAGGAAGCGATGCGCGTGGGCGGGACCGCTCCGGCCGTCTTCAATGCCGCCAACGAGGTGGCGGTCGCCGCTTTCCTCGCGGAGAAAGCACCCTTTCTTGCGATTTCCCGCATTGTTGAACAGACTCTGGGTACACTAAACGCCTTTGAACCCACCACGCTCGATGATGTCCTAAGCATCGACCAAGCCGCCCGGCGCACCGCCCAACAATTTTTAGCCTGATGCCCACCGATTCCCTCATCTCCCTCCTCGGCAACCTCTGGTCGATCTTCCTGATCGTGCTCTTCTTTGGTGGATCGGTTTTCGTCCATGAACTCGGGCATTTCCTCGCCGCCCGTCGGCGCGGATTAAAGGTGGAGCGGTTTTCCATCGGATTTGGTCCGGCCCTCTGGTCGCGGCGTGGAAAAGATGGAGTGGAATATCGGGTCTCCGCACTGCCGCTGGGCGGTTATGTCATGTTGCCGCAGCTCGCTGACCTTGGACCGATCGAAGGGGAGTCGGATTCCGATATGACCAAACTCCCTCCGATCAGTTATACAACAAAGATGATCGTGCTGGTGGCAGGCGCATTCTTCAACGTACTTTTGGCTTTTTTTCTGGCTTCCGTCTTGTGGCTGGTGGGGCAGCCGGTTGTTGAGGAAGAGCAAACAACCCGGGTCGGATTTGTCCGTAAGAACATTGAATTGCCTGATGGAAAACTGGCAGACGGCCCGGCCTATTTGGCCAAGATACAGCAAGGGGATATCATTCTTGCCGTCGATGGAAACTCGGTAAAAAGCCTGAACGACATTGCCCAATTGGTAGCCCTTGGCGGCGGTAGGACTTCGACTGACGAGCCAAAAGTCGTGATTGAATTCGAACGGGATGGCCAGCGAATGTCCGCGACGATATTGCCTGTGTTGGTCGGCCCGGAAGCAATTCGCGATATTGGCATAGAGCCGTCCGCCAAAGTCACCGTTATGAAAGTCCTCCCGGGCAGTGCTGCCGAGGCGGCAGGCTTGGAAGTCAAAGACGTGATCACTCAGGTCGATGGGCATGAGGTTGGCTATGTCAGTTTCATTTCGGACTATCTCCGTGAACATGGGGCGAAAGCCGCCCATGTCACTTTTTTGCGCCAAGGCAAGGTCAGTGAAACAACCGTCACGCCGCGCGTTGTAGTCGATCCGCAAACGAAGTTGAGCGTATACAGAATGGGCGTTGAACTGGGGGGAGCATACACGACAAAAACGATCCACCCCACTCCGTGGACGCAGGTCTGGGATAAGGTTATCTGGACCAAGCGCTCGATATTCAGCCTGCTCAATCGCAGCTCCAACATCGGCGTCACGAAATTAAGCACTCCGATTGGCATGGCTTACCGCGTGCATCAACTGGCGCAGACGGATATTCGTCTGGTGCTTTGGTTCAGCATTTTGGTGAACGTTAATCTGGCCATTCTAAACCTACTTCCGTTCCCCATTCTCGACGGTGGCCAGATGGTATTCGCCACCATCGCCAAACTAAGGGGAAGACAGCTTCCCGTGAATTTTTTGGCGACAGCGCAAATCGCCTTCATGATTCTCCTTCTCTCGATGGCATTGTACGTGGGATTTCATGATGTCCTGCTGATCAACCGCGACATGAAAGAAGACGCCCAAGCAAGGGAAGCCGCTGCCGAGCGCAAGAAAACATCTGAACAGCCGGCCCCGGCCAAGCCGTAAGGATTTCTCTGCGGCGCGTAGCCGTGTTTGAGGGTGGAAACCGAAAACGCGGCCTTCGATGCGCATCAACCATGTTGTCGCTTCTACGCGGCTACGACACACCACGCCGCGCCTCCTCCCTGGTCACTTGAAACTTGTTCTTTGTTACTTCTCTGCCTTGCCACCTCGCACTTGATCCCTGTTACTTCCCCCCTTGCCATGCCCTACTGCGCCTCCCGTTTCCATACCGTCCGCCGCCGCACCGTCGAGGTGAAGGTCGGCTCCGTGGGCGTGGGCGGAACGCATCCGATCCGCATCCAGTCGATGACGACCAGCGACACGCAGGACATCGCCGCCACAGTCAAACAATCCATCGCACTCGCCGAAGTCGGCTGCGAAATCGTCCGCATCACCGCCCCGAATGTCGCGGCGGCGAAATGCCTGAAGAATATCCGCGCGCAATTTTCCGCAGCGGGCTTTGACCACATTCCCCTCGTGGCGGACATCCATTTTCTTCCTTCCGCCGCCATGGAAGCGGTGGAACACGTCGAGAAAGTCCGCGTGAATCCCGGCAACTACGCCGACAAGAAAAAATTCGCCGTCAAGGAATACACCGAGGCCGATTACGGGCAGGAACTGGAGCGGCTGCATGAAACCTTTTCCCCGCTGGTCCTGCGCGCCAAGGCGCTCGGCCGCGCCATGCGCATCGGCACGAACCACGGCTCGCTCTCGGATCGTATCATGAACCGCTACGGCGACACACCGCTCGGCATGGTTGAAAGCGCGCTGGAATTTCTCCGCATCGCCCGCTCGCACCATTATCACGACCTCATCCTCTCGATGAAGGCGAGCAACCCGAAGGTGATGATCCAAGCCTACCGCCTGCTCGTCCAGCGGATGCTCCTGGAAGACATGCACTATCCCTTGCACCTCGGCGTGACTGAAGCGGGCGACGGCGAAGACGGCCGCATCAAGAGCGCCATCGGCATCGGCTCGCTCTTGCTCGACGGCCTCGGCGATACCATCCGCGTTTCCCTGACCGAGGATTCAGTCTATGAAATTCCGGTGGCGCAGGCCATCGCGGCCAAGGCGATGCATCTCTGGTCTGAAGGTAGGGACGGACCGCTGGGCCGTCCGTCAATCGCGGCGCGCCCAGCCGCCAAGGCTGCTGCACTTGCCGCGGTCGCACCCACCTCCGATTCCATCGACCCGTACCATTTCAATCGCCGCACCGCCACACCATTGGCGCTTTCGGACAAATGCCACGTCGGCCCTGAGCAGCCGCCACGCGTGATCGTGCGGATCAACTCCGTCGCAGAGCTGGCCGGCGCAAGTGAGACCCTCGCCTCACCCCGGCTCACCGATACGCCCGCCGAGGGTTTGCTCGTGCCGATCCAATCGGTCGCTGATCTGCAAGCTGTAGGAGCCTGTTTACAGGCGACCTCATCCGCCGCTCATGGGGACGCGGGCCCTCCCAAGAAACTCAGCGGCGAATTTCTCGTGCTTGAACTCGCTCCGGCGATTGCGCTGCGTGATCTCGATTCCCTCCTCGCCAACCATCAGCCCCGTCTGCTGCTCGTGCGAAATTTCGGAGAGCATGAATGCGCGTTGCTCAGGGAATTTCTCCTGCGCGTGCGCCAGCACGGCCATTTTCTTGCGGCAGAAATTGCGTCGGAAAATTTCTCCGCACTCGAAAGCACCCTCCGCGAACTCGGCGACGCCAGCCTGGTTTTCACTCTGTCCACGGTGGGCTCGGCCGCCAGCGCCAGTCATGCAACGGGAGCGTACCGGCAGTTGATCGACCGTCTGCGCGCGATTGGTTCGAACGCACCGATCTGGATTCGCAGCACCGCCGGCACCGCGGTGAAAGGCAATCCGAGTTTTCTCTCGAAGCTGCTCGAGGCGAGTTTCCTCACCGGCGGATTGCTCTGCGACGGCATCGGCGATCTCGTGAGCATCGAGACCGAGAGCGACGTGACGCGCGCCACCAAACTCGCGTACAATGTCCTGCAGGGCGCGGGCGCGCGCATCTCGAAAACGGAATTCGTCGCCTGCCCGAGCTGCGGCCGCACGCTCTTCGATCTGCAAACCACCACGCAGCGCATCCGGGCGCAGACCGGTCATCTCAAGGGCGTGAAGATCGCGATCATGGGCTGCATCGTGAACGGCCCGGGCGAAATGGCCGACGCGGACTTTGGCTACGTCGGCGGCGCCCCGGGCAAGATCAATCTCTACGTCGGAAAAAACTGCGTGCAGTACAATCTGCCCCAGGCCGAGGCCGACGGCCGGCTGATTGCACTCATCCGCGAGCACGGGAAATGGGTCGATCCGGAGCCGCATCAGGCGGTCGGCGGATGAAGACAGAGCGGAAAAATCAGTTTTCCAGAGGAGAATTTGTTTCCCGGCGATTGTCTCAATTGGGCAACATTTTTTTTCGAAAACTTATACTCAGTAGATTGTGAAGAACTTGGTGGAAAGTTGATCTTGAAACACATTTTTTGATTCACGTTATTCAGCTTTTCATTTCTAACTGTACACCTCTCGACTGTTCTTTGCCACTTCCGCCTCCTGCCATCGCCGCCTCCCTCTCCCGGGCTTACCCTAGACACTGATGCCCTAGGGGCTTGCGCCAACGCTCCCAATCGTTCGCCCGCCCCCTTGGACCACCCCCTTTTTTCCCCTGAGAGCCAAGGTTCGCCGGCTACGTCGCGGTCAGTGTTGCAAGGCCCGGAAAAGACGATGTGAATAAACCCGACCTCGCCGCACCCACCCCATGCCCCCCGCCCTGATTCATGCCAACCTTTGGGAGACCGTTAAATGCGATCTGAAGGGCCTTTTCCCCGAAGATGTGTTCCAAATGTGGTTCGAACCGCTGACCTGCATCGACGGCACGGAAGATTCCCTGGTCCTCGGCGTGCAAAACGATTTTGCCGCCATCTGGATTCACGACAACTACCTCGATCTCATCTCCCAGCGCCTGCGCCAGTCCGCCGGCCGCTCGATCCATGTCACGCTGAAAAAGCTGGAAAACGGCACCGCCGCCACCCAGGCCGCCCGCGCCGAGACCGCCGCCCGTTCCCGCCCGCCGATCAGACCGCGCACGATCCGCTACGATGACCGCCTGGCCGCCGGCAGCTCGCTGAACCCGCGCAATACGTTCGAAAACTTCGTGGTCGGCCCCAACAACCAACTGGCCCACGCCGCCTCGCTCGCCGTCGCCCAGGCCCCGGCGCAGGCCTACAACCCCCTTTTCATCCACGGGGCCACCGGTCTGGGCAAGACCCACCTGATGCACGCCATCGGCCACAGCATCCTCCAGCGCAACCCAGAGGCCCGCGTCGCCTACCTCTCCACGGAAAAGTTCACCAATGAGTTCATCCACGCCATCCAGGAGAACGCCCTCACGAAATTCCGCCAGCGCTACCGCAGCGTCGACATCCTCCTGATCGACGACGTCCAGTTCCTCGCCGGCAAAGAGCGCATCCAGGAGGAATTTTTCCACACCTTCAACGACCTCTTCGAGTCCGGCAAACAGATCATCATCTCGAGCGACCGCCCGGTCGCCGAGATCGCCACGCTCGAAGCCCGCCTTGTTTCCCGTTTCCAATGGGGTCTCGCCGCCGACATCCAGTCGCCCGACCTCGAGACCCGCGTCGCCATTCTGCGCACGAAGGCCGCCACCCTGAAGATGGAGATTCCCGCGCCCGTCCTCGAGTTCATGGCGCAGCACATCGTCAAAAACATCCGCCGGCTCGAAGGTGCGCTCATCAAGATTTCCAGCTACTCCGCCCTCACCGGCAAGACCCTCGACCTCGCCACGACCGAGCACCTGCTGAAGGACGTGCTCATGGAAGAGGCGCAGAACCGGCTCAACATCGAGAGCATCCAGAAACGCGTCGCCGACCATTTTCAGATCCGCCACACGGACATGCAGAGCAAGCGCCGGCCCAACGCCATCGCCTTCCCCCGCCAGATCGCCATGTATCTTTGCCGGCAGCTCACCCGCCACTCCCTGCAGGAGGTCGGCGATGCCTTCGGCGGCCGCGACC
>CAZIQP010000008.1:0-54724 GCA_964541315.1 uncultured Opitutaceae bacterium | reverse complement strand
GGTAGGGACGGACCGCTGGGCCGTCCGCGAATGGCTTTGCGGCGCGCCCAGCGGTCGCGCCCTACCTCAAGAGGCATTTCCTTCTGATATGAACCCCCTCCTGCAGCATGCGTGGCGCGATACCCTTGACGTGGTTTTTCCGCGGAGCTGTGTCAACTGCGCCGGACTCGTCGAGGGCGGGCGGTTGCGACACCTGTGTATGGGTTGCGAGCAATCTCTGCGCATCGTCCAAGCGCCGCATTGCTCGACGTGCGGGCATCCGTACTACGGCGAAATGCTGGACAACCGCATTTGCCCGCACTGCGAACTGCTCGTGCCGGTGTTTGGCGCGGGCAAGACGGCCGTGTTGCTCAAGGGCTCGGCGCGCTCGCTGATCCATGCGCTGAAGTATCACCACGGGCTGCATGTGCTGGAAGATATCACGGCCATCATGCGCCTGGTGCCGGGTTATGCGGATTATCTGCGTGGCACCGTGCTCGTGCCGGTGCCCTTGCACCCGAGAAAACTGCGCGAACGTGGCTACAATCAGAGCCGCTTGCTCGCCGAGTGCTGCGTGCAAGCGGCTGACGGACAGGCGCGGATTGAGGAACTGATTCGCCGGGTGGTTGACACCGTTTCGCAGACCCATTTTGACCGGGCAACCCGCCAGGAAAACCTGAAAAATGCCTTTGCCTTGGCCTCCGGCGCCGCCATAACTCCGGGCCAGCACTACCTCCTCGTAGATGATGTGTTTACCACGGGTTCCACTCTTAACGCCTGCGCAGCCATTTTGCGCCGGGCGGGCTGCCAAAACCTCGACGTAATCACTTTCGGACACGGCTAAAATCGATTTCCATGTCACATTTCACCAAACCGAAGCTATCCACGCCCAAGAAGCGGAAAAATATCCCGGAAGGGCTCTGGACCAAGTGTCCGATCTCCGACGAGATTGTTTTCGCCAAGGATTTGGAGGCGAACCTGATGGTGGTGCCGAAGAGCGGTTACCATTTCCCCATCGGTTCGCGGCAACGCATCGCGTCCTTGGTCGACGCGGATACCTTCGAGGAGCACGACGCCGGCGTGAAGTCGACGGATCCGCTCAAGTTCGTCGATTCCGCGGCGTATCCCGACCGCATCAGGAAATACGAAAAGGAAAGCGGTCTGCCTGAAGCGGTGATTTGCGGCATGGGGAAAATTCATGGTATGCCGGTTTCGCTGGCCGTGATGGATTTTCGTTTCTGCGGCGGTGCCATGGGTGCTGCGGTCGGCGAAAAGATCACCCGGGCCATCGAGCGCGCGCTCAAGAAAAAGACGCCGTGCATCATTGTCAGTTCCTCCGGCGGCGCGCGGATGCAGGAAGGCATTTATAGTCTCATGCAGATGGCCAAGACCAGTGCGGCGCTCGGCCGGCTGAGCGAAGCCAAGCTGCCCTACATCTCCATCCTGACGCATCCGACCACGGGCGGTGTCACCGCGAGCTTTGCCACGCTGGGCGATGTCATCATTGCCGAGCCCGGCGCGCTGATCGGGTTTGCCGGCGCGCGCGTGATCAAGGAGACGACGAAGCAGACGCTGCCGGCGGGTTTCCAGACCTCGGAGTTTCTGCTCAAACACGGGTTGATCGACCAGATTGTGACGCGCAACGAAATGCGCGACCGGCTGCGCGACATCCTCGCCGCCCTCCACTCGCACCGCAAACCACAGAATGAAACGGTGACGTTTGCGATTGCCATAGCGGCGGAAGCCTAAGCGCAAGACCAAGCAAAGGATCGCCACAGAACACACAGAATACACGGAAGAATCCCGGATGGTATTCCCTGAATTTCTTTTTTCTGTGTGTTCCGTGTCTTCCCTGGTTAATTTCCGTTAGGTTTTCGTTTTATGGCTATCGTCGAATCGCATCGCACGGCTTACGCTTCCGGCACCGAGTATCTTTACTCGCTCAAGAGCATCGGGGTGCGGTTTGGGATTGATCGGATGATCCACTTGGTCGAAGCACTCCGACATCCCGAGTGCAATTATCCGGTGATCCATATCGCTGGCACGAATGGCAAGGGATCGGTTTCTGCGATGCTGGAGGCGATTTTCCGCGCTGCGGGTTATCGTACCGGACTCTATACTTCGCCGCATCTGGTCAAGCTGGGCGAGCGGGTGCAGGTGGATCGCGCGCTCCTCACCGAAACCGAGATTGTCGCGTACGTGGCGGAGCTGCGGCCGGTGGCGCAACGCATGGCGGAACGCGGACCCGATGAACACCCGACTTTTTTCGAGTTCATGACCGCGATGGCCTTTATGCAATTTATGCGGCGGAAAGTGGATGTGGCCGTGATCGAGGTCGGCATGGGCGGACGGCTGGATGCGACTAATGTTGTTCAACCCGAAGTGAGCGTGATCACGTCCATCGGACTCGATCACCTGGAGTTCCTCGGCGACAATGTTGCCAAGATTGCCCGGGAGAAAGCGGGTATCATCAAGGACGGACGCCCCGTGGTGATCGGGCGTTTGCCCGCTGAGGCCGAGCAGGTGATCCGTGAAGTGGCCCGGGAGCGTCATGCGCCGGTGCATTCGGTCCGCGAGGTTTTTGGCGAGAACCTCGCTGATTATCCCCAAACGAGCCTTGAAGGCGATTACCAGCGCTGGAACGCCGCGACGGCGACATTGGTGGTGCGAGTGTTGACCAACCCGCGTTTGGCCTGCGATGAGGCCACGATTGCGCGTGGATTGCGGCAGGTGACGTGGCCGGGACGCTGGCAGCGCACGGCGATCGACGGCCGGCCCCTGATCCTCGATGCCTCGCACAATCCTGAGGGCGCGCAGGTGCTGGAAAACAATCTTTACAAACTCCTGGCCGCGACCGGCCGAAAACCGGTCATAATCACCGGGATCCTCGGCGAATTTCGCGCTCGGGCGCTGCTCGATGTGATCTTCCGTTACGCGAGGGAAGTTTATCTCGTGCCCCCGCACATGGAACGCGCCAGCACCTATGAGGAACTGGAAGCCGTGGTGCCGCCGGAGGCGCGCACGCTGCTGCGACGAGCGACGTTGGAGCAGATATTCCCAAATGCCCACACCTGCACGGTCGGCGGGAAAGACGACACGATCGTGGTCACCGGTTCGATCTACCTGCTCGGCGAACTGCTCGCCCGGATCGAACCGGCGCGTGGGAGCGGGGAAGGAAGGCTGCAGGATTTTTAGCCGCATAGGGCCTGCGGCATATGATGTGGGCTCGAGATTATAAAACAGGTGGAGCGAGGAAAGATTACATGTACGCCACGCAATGCGGCAACAAGCTGCAAACAACAAAGCCTACTGAGTCTCGCATAATACAGAAACACAAGGTCACAGAGTGCGGCCCGTGCGCGAGAAAAGCTTTGGCCAGCGTCGGGTAGCGGGCTGCCTGGTCATTCCAATCACTCTTGGACGAGAGAGTCTCATGTATCCGAGATTTGTTATTGTGAGGCTAAAAAGCTTTTATCTTGCGAGGTCAATTGCCCTAGGAATACTCGGGTTCAACTTGGTGCGGATATGAAATTAGATCGGCCAAATGTTATATCATGATTAATGCCCTCCAACGCTCAGGCGTACAATCGCAATGCGTCCTCTGGACCAAGTTGAAGTATCATGCGCTCGCGGCCTGTCTGGCCGGAATGTGTCTATTGCTCGTTACTGGTTGCGAGACGCGGCCAGCCACCGCTACGGCCTCGCCCACCCCGGCCTCGACGCCCTCGGAAATTGCAAAATGGCAGGAGGCCAGCAAATTGTCCGAGGTTCTCACGATTCGGGAAGGTGACGGATTGAAAATTACTTTTCCCGGTGCGCCGAATCTTGATTCGGCGCAACAGGTGCGGGCCGACGGGGTTATCACCCTTGATATTGTTGGTGAAGTGAAGGTCGTGGGCTTGAGTCCGAAGGAATTGGAAAAAAAACTGGCGCAACTGTATGCCACCCAACTTGTGTCGAACGAGGTGACGGTGGCGGTCACTTCATCATCGTTCGATGTTTTTGTGACCGGGGCGGTAACGCGTCCTGGGAAAATTACGACATCCAAACCTATCACGGCATTTCAAGCCGTCATGGAAGCTGGATTCGATCCTGCAGTCTCCAATCTTCAAAGCGTAACGATAATTCGTGAAGAAGCCCACTCGAAGTATATTTATCTCACTCTCAATTTGCAGTTGGTTTTGGATGGAAAGGAGACACAGCCATTTTATCTCAAGCCTTCGGATACAATCCAAGTATCCAAAAAGATGACTATTTTTTAGAGGAAATCTCCTTCGGGAGTGAGTGAGTTTCATCAAAAACTCTGAAGCACGCATCAAGTCATGCGATTAAGTAGGTTTTTCTGTATCATTGCAGAAACTCCCGATTATTTTTGATCGAGGATAATTTGTTGGGAATGGCGCGAATTTTATGGATCAATCGATTCATAAATTGATTCAATTGAAGCTGATAGGAATCAATAAAAATTGACGGAAAGTATTACAATCAGTCTCATTCTCCTAAGATGCTTGTGGTTAGAATATTGAAAATTATGTAAAGTTGAGGCTGTATTTTGTGTAATAAAAGCTTACATTAATAGTTACAAAATGATTATATTTCTAGGGTGTCTTTAAAATAATGTATTTTTAATATAATGATAATTAATTACTAATGATATATTATATTCCGATTTTTCAATATGGCATGATGTTTGCAATATATTATGTGTATTTGAGATTTCTCAATTTACATATCGAAAAACAAATATGAATCTAAAAACATTACTTATCACGCTGGCCTCATGTGCTGCAGGAGTTTCTCCGGTCTTTGCGAACCTGCAAGTGGAGATGAACGTCTATGATGCCGGTTCTGGCGGAAATTATCGTGCTAATCCTAATGCCGAACTCGACTGGGTCATCGGCAATTATGCTGCGGGTGCAACGGATGGCACTTGGTTTGGTACATTCTGTATCGAAAAGAATGAAGAGTTCACCAAAGGCGATACCTATGATGTCGTTTTGAATGATCGCGCCATCGCGGGCGGGGTTAGCTCGCCTACCCCTGGTTATGATGTCATTTCGCAAGGAACAGCTTTTTTGTACACGCAGTTTGCCAAAGGCGCACTACCTGCGTCCTACTATGGAAGTGAATGGAATGCCATGGTACTACAAGATCTGATCTGGTATTTGGAAGGTGAACAGGATTCATGGGGTATTGGTACCTACAATGACATTTTGCTCGCCCAGTTTGGCAGTAACTGGATGGTTGATGCCAAGGCTGATTATACTGGGACGGATGTTAAAGTGATGAATCTCACCTCAAACGACGGGCAGACGCTTAACCAAGACCAACTGATCTACGTTGGTGTTCCAGACGGCGGTGCCACGGCGATGTTGCTTGGGCTCGGCTTGTTTGGCTGCGCTCTGGTTAATCGCAGGAAGCGTGCTGCTTAAAAAGGCTTAAATCATTTCAGCAAAGAGGCCGAACGAAAGTTCGGCCTCTTTTTTATTCTTTGTGATCGGGCTTTTGGATGCCGAGTTTTTCCATCAGTTCGTAAAAGGTGGGGCGGCTGATCCCGAGTTCGGTCGCCGCGCCGGAAATTTTGCTGGAATTTCTTTTCAGCGCCTGGGTCAGCATCTCGCGCTCCACGGTTTCACGGGCCTCTTTGAGAGTCATTCCCTGTGGCGGAAGATTGGACTGGCTCAATTCCAAGTCTTGGGGTGTGACGCGTTTGCCCTCCGACATAATGGCCGCCCGCCGCACCCGATTTTGCAGTTCGCGGACATTGCCCGGCCACGGATACTGCCGAATGGCGCGCAAGGCATCGGGACCAAAGGTGAGGCCGGTCTTTCCTATTTCGGTGCTGATCCTCTGGAGAAAAGTCTGGGCGAGAAAATTGATGTCTTCATCCCGCTCGCGCAAGGGGGGCAGGAGTAATTGTACTACCGCGATGCGATAAAACAAATCCTCCCGGAAGGTTCCCTGCTGCATCGCTTTTTTCAAGTTGGCGTTGGTCGCGGAGACGACGCGTACGTCCACCGTGATTTCCTGCCGCCCGCCGACCCGTTCCAGCTTCTGATCCTGAAGAAAACGCAGCAGCTTCACCTGGATGGGAAGAGGAATTTCCCCAATCTCGTCGAGAAACAGGGTGCCGCCATTGGCTGTTTCAATCCGGCCTTTGCGCATCTGGTGAGCCCCGGTAAAGGCTCCCTTTTCGTGCCCAAACAGTTCGCTTTCCATGAGGCTTTCGGGAATCGCGCTGCAATTGATGGCAATAAAGGGTTCATCCTTGCGCGGACTTCTTTGGTGAATCGCCCGGGCCACCATTTCTTTGCCGGTCCCGCTTTCGCCCAGAATCAGCACCGGGGCGTTGGAAAGCGCGACCTTTTTGATGGAATCAAAAACCGCCTGCATGCGGGCATTGGTGCCAAGTATCCCCTCGAAAGAGTCATTGTTCAATTGCTGCTGAATCTTCCGGTATTCCCGCTCAAGTTCGGTCACATGGTAGCAGCGCTTGAGCAGGGCCTTGAGCTCGTCCATGTCGGCGGGTTTGCCAATGATATCATAAGCCCCCGCACCGACCGCTTGCAGGGCGGTGCTCTTTTCCGCCTGGCCGGTTATGATGACGATTTTAGTCTGTTGATCGAGCGCGAGCAAATCGGAGAGCGTGGCCAGACCCTCATCCGGGGTGGCAGGATTGGGCGGCAGACCCAAATCAAGCAGCACCACGGCGGGACGGTGGGCTTGAAATTGCTCGCGCGCCTGAGTGCGGTCTCCCGCCATCAGGATTTCGTGCTCCTTGGTGAGAGCCCACTTCATCTGCGTGCGGATTTCCTCGTCGTCGTCTATGATTAACAGTTTGGGTTTCATCAATGGGGGGTGGGTGGTAGGGGCAAATGGACACGAAAAGTGGTGCCGGCTCCGGGGGTGCTTTCAACGGAAAACCTGCCGCCATGCGCTTCAACGATCATCTTGCTCTGAAACATGCCGATGCCGAGGCCATTTTTTTTGGTGGTTTGAAACGGACGGAAAAGTGATTGGGCGATGAAATCAGGGGTCATGCCGCACCCCGTGTCGGTTACGGCCAGCACCGCCCAGGAACCGGTCAGGCTGGTGGTGATGCGCAGGCAACCGCTTGTTCCCATCGCTTCGCGGGCATTGAGCATGAGGTTGGTGATCACTTTGCTGATTTGCGCCTGATCCAGGGCGACGGGCGGCAGCTCGGCGAGTTGCTTTTCAACCTGAATGCCCTCGACGTTTTCCAGACCGGCCAACACGCCGTTGACGATTGAGTTCAGATCGGCCGGGAGGCGCTGAATTTTTGATTCATGTCTGAGCTGACTGAGACGGCTGATCAGATTGTTGATGTGCGCGACCGATTTGGTGACACCACGCAGGGCATCTTCCCGGAACGCGGGATCATCGAAATGTTCCGGCAGATTCCTCAGCATCAGGTTGAGGGTGGTCGCGGCATTTTTCAGGTCATGCACGAAAAAAGTCGCCATCGCCTGGAACGCCTCATGCTCCCGGGCCTGGAGCAGTCGCTGGGAAAGGCGCATATTCATCAGGCCCGAGGAAATGTGGCCGCCGATTGATTTGAGGAGATCGATATCCTGCGGGGTGAACTTGGCGCCCGCAACCCGGTCGCCCAAAATAACCACGGCCTGCAGCTCGCCGGTGGCAATGATCGGCAGGCAGATCCGCCTGCTGCCTTTGTGAAATTCATCGGGATGGCAGCGGCGCAATGCCACCGCCCAGTCATCCGGGAGGAACTCAATCTCCACGGGATCGGGATTGAGCCGGAGGTGTCGGATCAGCGAACTGGCTTCGGCTGCGGTGGGGCCGGCTTCGCGCGCCTGATTGCCGGATATTGAGGTCGATGCCGCCAGCGAGAGTTCTTCCCGCTGCTGATCCACCACCCAGATGGTGATGGACAGAGCCTGGAAAATTTCGGCCAGCAATTTAACCACGGCCCGGCAGTATTCCGTCTGGCCGACCTGCGATGCCGTGCCGGCCGCGAACCGGTGCCAGATCGATTGATAGTCATGCAAGGGGCGTTCAAAATGCCGGCTGATAAAATGCCGCAGATTCAATTGCACGCGGTCGGATTGCAGCAACACGGCCAGGCCAACCACCGACACGAGTACCAGCAGGGCTTTGAGCGAAAAGGTCGAGTCTCCTCCCAGATAGGCGGCGATTTTGGCGAACACGCCGACGATGATCAAATAGATCCCCGCCAGAAAAATGGTGGCGGAACCCTGCAGCACCGAATGGGAGGGATAGACATCGAGTTCGAAATGACCGGTGCGGAACAGTGATCGCAGCATCAGCAACCCGGCCAAAATGGCGGCGCCTGAACGCAAACCATCCAGGGAAGACAAGACACTGCTGAAGAGCAGCGCCTGGCTGGCGGTGAAAAGCTGGACAATAAACAGCAGGCTGACGCCCATCAGCATGAACTTGATGCGCCAGCGCACGGTTCCCACCGATGTCCGGTAGGTGCGCTCAATGTTCATCAACACCATCAGGGCGGAAATCAGCAGCAGAAGCTGCAACAAGAGGCCCGCCGCGCCGAGATTGAAGGCGATGGCCGAGCTGTTTTCCACATGGCTGACGGACAGCACAAGCCTGGACCTGAAGAGACTCACCAGCAGCAGGGGCAAGCCCAGAATCAAGCATAGAATCCACCACCAGTTTTTGAAAAAATGGCCGGCATTTCCACGGGCGTAACTCAGGCTGAAAAAAAGCCAGACGCCTGGGAGAAAGGCAGCCACAGTCAGTTGCCAGATCTCCCATCGGAGCATTTCAACGGGATTGGCCGAATGGGACTGGAATCCGTTCAGGCTTCGTTCCAGAGCGAGCAAAGCCATGCCGGCGACAAATGCCCACCGGGACGGCGAACCGCGGGCCCGGAAAGCCGTACTTATGGCTAAAGTGGCGCATAACGTGGCACTCGCAAAGGCTAGGATCGCATCCACGCTCATGGGGTTAAAGTGGCATCACCGATCTTGAAGCGGATGATTCGTCGTCAAGTGCAAGCCGGCTGACCTTCGCACCGCAGGGCATGCGCTCCAGATGCATCGGGTTTCGACGCTCCTCTGTCGTCGCCGGTTTGCGCGCCCATTTTTCATTTTAGCTCGGCGATAATTTTCCGGGCTTCGGCGGCTGCATCGCCTTTGAGTCCGAGCTCAAGGGCGCGCTGCAAGCTGGCCCGTGCCGCCTGGTCTTTGAGGCGATATCGGGCCATGCCCAGATAAAATGTTCTCCGGGCGTCCTCCCCCAGCCGGGCGATGCTTTCTTTCAGAAGGTCGGCGGCCCGGCTAAAATCCCCTTTCCGATAGGTGAGGATGCCGAGTGCCCCGGCCACTTCAGGATCGGCGGAGAATGCCTCCCGCGCCTGAACGGCTAGCTCATAGGCTTTGGGGTCGCTTGCATCGGCGGCTGCGGCCAGCAACGCCAGGTTTCTCTTCGCGGGTGTGAAATCGGGATACTGGGCCAGCGCTTTTTGGTAGGCTTGCTGGGCTGCGGCAACGTTCGATTGCTTCTCGGCGTTTGCCCCCTGGGCCATGAGCGCGGGGACAAAGGAAGGATTGGTTTTCAGGACTTGGTCGATTTTGACCTGGCCGTCTGGGACGGGCTGGTTTGCCAGTGCAAACATCTCCAGATATTGGGAGATTTCCGCCATGTTGGCGAAGAGCGGCTGGGTTTGCCGAATGTGCCGCATGGTCTCTTCAGCATCTGACACCCGGCCGACGCTGTAGGCGGCTTTTGCCGAATCGAACTGCACCTCGAGATTGTCCGGCAATTTGCCGGCACTCTCCTGCAGCAGGCTGGCGGCCCATTGGTATTCGCCCAATTGGAAGGCTAGGCGGCCCAATTGGTGGCCGACGGTCGGATCATTTGGTGCCTGTTTGCGGGTGGCTTGGGCCAATTCAAGTGCCTGGCTGGTTTCATGGCGGGCCATATGGACCCGGACCATGACAAGCGCGGCATTCACATTGTGCGGGTTGATGGCCAAAGCGGCCTGCAGGCTGCGTTGGGCTTGGTCGAGTTCTCCGGACTTCTCGAGCATGGCGCCCAAAAAGGTGAGGGCCATCGGGTCGTTTTTGTTTTCTGCCAGGGCCTTTTCCAGCATCGTGCGCCGTGCCGGTTCGGATGCGATGTCATCGGCCCCAAGGATCGCCAGTCGTTGCTTGATCAAATCTTTCTCCGGCAGTTCAGGATTGAGTTGCAATGCCCGTTGCAAGGCGGACCGGGCGGGCTCCGCCTCTCCCATCATGTAGTAAGCCTGGCCAAGGTGGTGCTGCACCACGGGATCGTTGGCCAGTTTTGCCGCGCTTTCGGACAGGAGGGTTTGCGCCTGTTGATAATGACCCTCTTTGAAGAGGACCCAGCCGAGCGTATCGGCGACGGTGGGCTCAAACGGGGTGAGCTCGCGCGCTTTCTGCGCGAGCGTCTGGCTGCGATTCAGGTCGTTGAATTTTTCCGCGAGGAGAAATGCGAGGTTGTTAAGCGCCGCGACAAAATCGGGTTTGAGGGCGAGAATTTTTTCGTAGGTATCGCGCGCGGCGGGATAATTTTTCAGCTTTTCCTGCAAGAGGGCGATCCGCATCAGGAGCGGGACATTCGCCTGGCTCTGGCGGACCACCGCTTCGAGCTGGTCCAGGGCTTTTTTATCCTGATCGGTCTGGCTGTAGATTCCGGCCAGCAAATAATAGGCGGCGAAAGCATCGGGTTGCAGTTCGATCGCTTTCAACAGTGCGGTCTCGGCCTGGGGCAGGTTTTTTTCCATCAGATGAATTTTTGCGAACAGCAGATAGGCGCCGGCTTTCTCGGGTTGTCTGGTCTGCAGCGCCTCCGCCCGCTGGCGCGCGGATTTGAAATCTCCGGAAGACAAATCCAGGTCGACGAGCTGTTCGATGGCGGGCACGGTATCGGGTTCAATTTCCAGGATTTGGGTCAGGACTTTTCGGGCTTCATCGTTCTTTTTTTGCTGCCGATAGATCAGCGCGATGGGGAGCAGCAGACTGGCATCCTTGGGCGAGGCTGTGGCAACTTCCTGGAAAACCGCGAGCGCATCGTCGAGCGCGCCCTGACCGACCAGGGCCCGGGCCAGCAGGAATTTGGCTGGCAGCAAATCAGGGTGCCGGGCAACGAGCGGTTTCAGGGCGCTGAGGGCGGCTTTGGCGTCGGCCTTTCGCAACTGCAAATCGGCCAGCAGCAAAATCGCCTCCGGGTAGTCCGGAGCAAGCTCCACCGCCTGGTTGAGGCTGGTCAGGGCATTGGCGATGTCACCCTGGGCGACGTAGGTCAGGGCGAATTGATGCAAGATTTCCGGATTTTTCGGTTGAATTTTTTTCAACTTCTCCAGTTCGGACAGAGCTTTGCCCGTTTCACCTTTCGCCAGTCGCAACCGGGCGTGGAGCATCATCGCCGGGTAATGATAGGGATCGCGTGCCAGAACCCGCTCGTTGAGCGCCATGGCTTCGTCATATTTTTTTTCTTTCGCATAGAGCTCGGCCAGCAGCACCAGCGGCGGCAATGTGTCCGGCGCCTGGGTGGTGAGTTCAAGCAGCAGGTGTTTGGCTCCTTCGACATCGCCGGTCTGCAGCTTGAACTGGACGTAACTGAGTTTTTTGGAGGAGCGGGCTGGAAAGTTTTTCCAGGCTTTGGCAAAAGCCGCTTCGGCTGATGGGAGATTTTTCCGGGCCAGATAAACACTGCCAAGGGAGGCGTTGATCGTGGGTGATTCCGGATCAAGCTGCAGGGCTTGTTGCAGCAGCGCTTCGGCCTCGGGAATTTTGTGCTGTCGGTATTCCAGACTGGCCAGGGCGGCGAGCACGGGAGCGCTTCGGGCGGAGGAAAGTTTTTTAAGAATCTCGGAGATTTCCGCGATGTCCTGCGGTGATTGCGCACATTCTGCGAGGAGGAGAGGGGCTTCGGAGTTATTTGGCTGTTGCGCCAGAATATAATTCGCCTCGGCCCGGGCTTCGGCCGTTTTCCTGGCCGCCAGATAAAACTCGGCAAGCTTGGTCCGAACCTCGAGGTTTTCCGGTTGGAGCTGCCGCGCCTTGCGCAAATAGGCGACGGAATTTCCGACCCGGCCTTGCTCGGCATAAATCAGGCCCAATTGGGCGATGGCCCGGGCATTTTCGGGATCTATTTTGAGGGTGTTTAGGTATTCGATCTCGGCTTTGTCGTAAGCACCGGAAGTGTAATAGGCATCGGCCTGCGCCAGGGCGCGATCCTTGCCGGCCTGACGGGAGCAACTGGCGCCGAGCAGGGCGACTAGCGCGAGAATGAAGCAACTGAAAAAACGATGATGGCGGTGTGACATGATGCTTAAGTGGCTGGCTTGATCGGGCGCTTATTTTTGCGGTCGATCTTGAGGAGGAAAAACAACACGAAGGCGAAGGGGATGAGGGAAAGGACAAAAAATATCGGTCCGCCGTGCACATGAATGAAGGAGTTGATCATTTCCGGTCCGAGGTGAACGCACAATTCGCCGATGACCGTGACCCGCAGTCCGTTTCGGAGCAGGGCGATGGGGATCACGATCAAGGCGAGGATCGTGCGGCTCCAGTTGGAACGCAACAGGACCTGGCCGGCGACCAGACTGGTGATGAACAACGCGACGGTGGAGTGAATGCCGCTGCATTCGGGAGCAACTTGCATGTTAAAGCCTGGCAGATGAAAAAGTGTGCCTTCCCGGAAAACCGGGGTGCCGATGATTTGAAAGAACGACTGGGCGACGATGGAGGAGCCGTGTTGCAGGAAAGTCTCAAACCCGACTTCCACACTGGTCGGCAGAGGTGCCATCAAAAGGAGGAAGACCAGCGGGAATGCGATGGCGCGCAGAGCGGGACGATTGAGCAACCAGTAGCAGATTCCAGCGAGCATCAGGACCAGCGAATACATGGCGAGGGCCAGTGAATCCTGCGGGGTCGGTGACGGCTGGAAAAATAATATCAGCAGTCCGGCGCCCGCCGAGATGAAAACTGCCGGCCAAATTCGAGCGAGATAAGTCCCTTGCGCCGTCAACTGATCGCGCTTCAGCCACACAAGATAAGCACTGACGAAGGGAATCAGGATGACGTGGGAATACAAGTCGCTGCCCAAGGCAAAACGTACCAACTGAAAAATCTGCACCGAGAAACAGAGCAGCAGTGCCGCGACGGTGACGGGCAAAGTGCGCACAGGCCTGCAATCGACCGGCGCATTCCCCGAAAGAGTATTCGCCCGGGCGGGGGCTGGAGGATGATCTTGCATGGATTGGAACTGCTCGGCGCCTGTTTATTAAACGGAGATCAAGAGTGAAAACCAGAGTGGTATATTGGCGCTGCCGCACCGGTCGAGTGCGCGTCCGGCACCGGTTCGGGAACCGTTTTCTTTAACAATCCCTTGAAACTTTCGAAGGACTGCTGAGGTTTTCGGCGTGGGGGCACTCTAGAATCTCGCGCTGAGTTGGAGGCCGTACTGGGTGGTGGCGAAGTTGAAGTTCGTTAAAGCCAAGCCCGCTCGTTCCGAAATGTTTTTCGATCGTTGGTAGATGGCGGCGAGGGTCCAGCGTTGGAATAACTTGACGGACAGGGTTGCGTTGAAGGAGGTCAGATCATCGGATCGACCAAGGATGGAGCTGGCGGGTGCCGGGCTGCCGCCAAATGTGGTGTAGTCGCTGGACTGATCGCTATAAGTGATGGCTAGGTTCAATTTCTCCAGCAAACGTTGGCTCAGGGACACGCTCCAGCCTTTGTTTTTGGTCAGGGTGTCATCGAAATAGGAATTAGAAACATTGCGAAAATCAGAAAGTGTCAGAGTGGTATGGTCGAACGGTTGATAACCCAGAGAAACTTGCAGGGTCGGGCTGTTCATCGATTCAGTGCCGGCGGCCTGGGAGCGGCGGGTTTCCAGTCCTCCTTGAGCGGAGAGATTCAGCTTGTTGGTCGGCTTCCAAGTCAGTTGGCCCAAGTATTGGATCGATTTCATGTCGGCTTGGTTGGAATGGGGAAAATCGATGTAACTGAGGTTCAGTCCAACGCCGGTGTTCACTTTGGGAGAAACCTGCATCGTGAGCCAATGTTGGGTCGACCAGGTCAGGACGTCGGGAGCTTTGTCGGCGTAGCGTTCGTTCAGGCTGACTGAACCTTGGTAAGAGGTTCGGACGCCTATGCTGCGTGTAGCCGAAAGGAGGGTCGCCCAGGTGTGCTGCTTCGTTTGCTGGGCGGTTTCAGCCAATACATCGCGCGTTGATTGGAAACCCTCGGAGAATTGCAGGCCCCAGGCGTCGATCGTGGCGGCACCGATGAGTTTGACGTCTTGGTTGACCGAGTCCTGCATGCTTGCCGCTGAATAGTTCACCCAAGAGGGATTGAAGTTCAAAATCCAGTGTTCGCCAACATCGGCGGTTAAACCCGGGGAAAAGGTGAAGATATTGGTGTCAACATTAACTCCCAAGCCCGAGGGCAGCCCATTGGCCTGCATATAGCTGGTGGAAAAAAAGGGATGAATGCGAAATTGGCCAAACTCGATCGGAGTGCCGCTCACGGCCTCCTGATAGTCGGGTGCAAAGGGTGAATCGGCCGGGGCCGTTTGCCGGATGACGCCTGGGGCTAATGGCGGCGCGGGCGCCGATACCGTGACCGACTGGGCCATGGTATTCAGCGTCAGGATGAGCGAGGCGCCCGCGCAAAACCTGCGCAGGGTGGCGTGGCGCGATTGTTTCAACGTGGGCAAGTGTGAGGGGTGGTTGCTCATGATGGCGGCGGTTGTTGGCAGTCGTTCATTTCAAAAAGATCCGGGCAATAGAGGTGACTAAACCTGCCTTGCGGCCAACAGACTGTCAACGTTCTCGACAGGTGCAATTTTCGGGGGAAGGTCCGCCAACTTGCATTTTGTGGGCGGCGCAAAGCCAAAATCCTGCGGGTCCGCAGCCGCCTTCTGAAAAGCGCAGGCTTCAGGGTGCTGCTTGGACCGGTGAATTTGAGGTGCGACCAGAATTGAACACCGACTCGTAGAGCACCCCTACAGTTTCCTTGAGCAATTCCAAAGCTCGATCGCTCGATTTCCACCATGGCCCCGCATCATATCCGGGAGGATTCCAGGAAATAACACCGACCTTGGTTTCAGGCTGCAGGACCTTGGCAAAGACCAGACGGCTGCGCCGGGCATGTGCCCCCCGGGTAAACAGATTGACCGCCTTGGTTTGTATGCCTCGCGCATGCAGATTTCGCCAGACAGCAACGGCAGAGGCAAAAGTCCGGTGGCTTTGCACGTCTGGTGGCTTGGCAAGAATCACCTGGTCTCGCGCCAAGCCCAAACGTAAAAGCAGTTCTTCCGCCTCGATCGCAAGGCTCCATTGGCGTGTGTCCCACGGATTACCGCTCATCCCGCCGGTGGCAACAATGTAACGATATCCGCCATGCTCAAATTCGAGTTTCGCCGCCCTTATTCCTTCAATGCCTATCCAACCTTCCACCACCAAAGTGTCTGCTGGTTGCCGTTCAGTCTGGGAAAGGAACGACTCGCCTTGAAAACACCAAATCAAAAAAGGCATGCCCAAGGTGATAAAAAAAAACGCCCAACCGGGCAGGGTGGGCCACCATATCGACCGGCGTTGAAAGAGGCGGAGGGTCATTGGATCTTTCTGCCCGGTTTCCGGTTCGAAGCAAAAAGCCCATCAACGGGTTGATGGGCTTTATTCGGACCAATGAATTTCGTGCTTTGGGTTGTTACGCTTTCCGTACCTGCCCGGGCTTGGTCTTGATGGCGACCATCGCGTTGCGGGTATCAATGATGCAGGGGGCCCAGTCGGCGAGCTCCTGATAATTTACCGAGGCATGATTGGTGGCGAGCAGGACGGCGTCGAATCCCTGGATGGATTCGCGGTTCCAAGCGATGGACTTGGTTCCGGCCCAATGCGGGTGTTCGCGGGTCGGGCGCACGACCGGCACATACGGATCGTAGTAGGACACGCTGGCGCCGCGCTGCTGGAGCTTGTCCATCAGCACATAACTTGGGGATTCACGGTCATCATCGACATTCGGTTTGTAGGCCAGTCCGAGCACCAGAACTTTGCTGCCTTTGACCGATTTGCTGCGTTCGTTGAGCGCGTCAGCCACCCGATGAATGACGTGCTCGGGCATGGCGGTGTTGATTTCCCCCGAGAGCTCGATGAAACGGGTGTGTTGGCCATACTCGCGGGCTTTCCAAGTGAGATAGAAAGGATCAATGGGGATACAGTGTCCGCCCAAACCGGGACCGGGATAGAAAGCCATAAAACCAAAAGGCTTGGTCTTGGCCGCATTGATCACCTCCCAGACATCAATCCCCATGGCGTCGTACACCACCTTCAGTTCATTCACCAAGGCGATGTTGACGCCACGGAAAGTGTTTTCGAGCAGCTTGGTGGCTTCGGCCACGCGGCAGGAGGAGACGGGAACGAGCGTCTTGATCGCGATTGAATAAAGGGCCACGGCCTTCTCAAGGCAGGCGGGTGAGAAACCGCCGACGACTTTTGGAATGGTGGCAACAACGCTTTGAGGATTACCCGGATCTTCACGCTCGGGCGAGAATGCGAGATGAAAGTCAGTCCCCGCTTTCAAACCGGAGCCTTCTTCGAGAACTTCGCGCAAGTCTTCGTCGGTCGTGCCCGGGTAGGTCGTGGATTCCAAGACGACCAGCGTGCCCTTTTGCAGATGCGGTCCCATCGCTTTGCCGGTTTCGGTGATGTAGGAAATATCGGGTTCGCGGTTTTTGTTCAGGGGTGTCGGCACGCAGATGATTACGGCCGAAACTCCACGAATCAGGGAAAATTCGGTGGAGGCTGAGAACGCTTTTTTGTCCACCATCGCTTTGATATCGGCCCCCGTGATGTGCTTGATGTAGCTGCGGCCGGCATTGAGTGCCTCGACTTTGGTCGGATCAATATCCAGACCCAGGACGGAAGCACCAGAACGGGCGAATTGGAGTGAAAGGGGCAGACCGACATAACCCAGACCGACAATGGCGATTTTCATAAATTGGGAGCAAAAAAGAGTATTTCAGTTGGCAAAGCGAGCCGCAATTAGGAGCTGGTTAAACCGGGGGCTGGCAACATAAAAAGCAGCAGCGGATTAAGATGCGTGACGTCCCTGATGGATAATCTTAACGCGATCGTGACCATTGAGGGCTGGTCGCGGCGAAAATGCTTTCACGAATTGCGCATTCAACAATTCAGTCGAGAGGATCCCAATCAATGCCATCTCATCGGTTTCACCTAGCGCACGTCCTTGTCTCACGGCTTGATAAAGGCGGGCGGAGGGAACCGGGCTGAAGAGGCCCGATTGACGCAAGGAATCTTCCGAGAACAGTTCAGCGACATAGGCGGGTGTCTCCGGTTTGCCAAAACAACGGTGAATAGGAGCGCGATAAGGACGTTTGCGGCGTTGGGTGATTTCCTGCGGGAGCCAGCGCTTGGCGGCTTCGCGGAGCAACGCTTTGTCGCGCAAGGCCGGCATTTTGATTTCGGAAGGGAGCGCGTTGCAGAATGCGACCACACGTTTGTCGAGGAACGGATAGCGGCCCTCGACGGCATGGGCCATGGCGACACGATCGCCTTGGGAACAAAGCAGGTAGCCGGGAAGAAACGTCGTCGCCTCGATATACTGGGCCTGTTGCAGATGATCCCAACGGGAGAAATTTTTCGGGTACGAGAGATCGGCTTTGGGTCCGTGTGGGAAACGGCTGAGGTTGACGACGAATTCAGCAGAAAAGAACCGGTGCGTGCGCAGGTTGTTTTTCCACCGGATCTGGTGGGAGAAGTCGGGTGCATCGGTTTCCTCAAGCCCGGTGCCAAAAAAAGCCTTCATGAAAGCGGGTGCAGAGGCTCCGAGCCTCAGGATTTCAGGATAGAGCCGGCGGAGCAGTTGCGGGCGACGCTGCGAACCGGGCTCTCTCGCCCAGAACCGTCGGATTTTCGCCTCCTTGAAAATATCGTAGCCGGCCAGAAATTCGTCGGCCCCTTCGCCGGTGAGCACGACCTTGTAGCCGCGGTCTCGGACGAGTTTCGAGAGCAGGAACATGGGCGCCGGTGCGGTGCGGGTGAGAGCAGTTTCCGTATGCCAGACGATTTCGGGGAAAACTCTTGGGATATCGGCGTCGGTGGCGCGGATGACTTGGTGATCCGTGCCGAGGAAATCGGCCATTTTGCGCTGCGGTTCGCTCTCATCAAATTCCGGATCGCTGAACGCGATGGAGAAGGTGTCGAGCCGGCTGGTGCCGATCTGGCGGATGATCGCGGCAATAACCGATGAGTCGAGTCCACCGCTGAGATAGGCGCCGACCGGGACATCGGCGCGCAGGCGGATTCGGGTGGCATCGGTGAGCAACTCGGCCAGTTCATCCGCGAGGCTCGCGGCGGTTCGCCGGGCCGTTCTGCCAGACGGCGCATCGGGTGGGCTGAAATCCATCGACCAGTAACAGGTGGTGCGGATAATTCCACCGCTGACAACCATGCAATGGCCGGGGGGGAGTTCACTGATTCCCTCAAAACAGGTGGTCGGAGCGAGCGGACCCCAATAACTGAAAACTTGGGCGAGGCCGCGATGATCGAGCGCCCGGCGAATCTGCGAATCGGCAAAAATCGCTTTGATTTCGGAGCCGAAGATCAGGGCTCCACCGGCTTGAGTATAGAACAACGGACGCACTCCCAACCGGTCACGGGCAATAAATAGAGAACGCTTGCGAGTGTCCCACAGGGCGAACGCGAATTGTCCGTTCATCTTTTCCAGACAGGCGGTGCCGTACTCTTCGAAAAGGTGCACGATGACCTCGGTGTCCGTGTGCGTGGCGAAGCGATGTCCCCGGGCTTCCAAATCGTGCCTCAACTCCGGATAATTAAAAATCTCCCCATTGTAGACGATCCAGAGGTCGCCGGTTTCATTGGAAATGGGCTGCTGGCCGCCCGCCAGATCCACGATGCACAGCCGGGCGTTGCCGAGGCCCACATGATCGTCGAGATAGATCCCGAATTCGTCCGGTCCACGATGCCGGATCTGCCCGAGCATTTTGCGCAGGTGCGATTCGCTCGGGGGCAGACCTTCCTGCAGATTTAAATATCCGGCAATGCCACACATGGGTTTGGGAGATTCTTCAAAGGAGAGTTAAGCTGCACCAGATACATTCCCAGAAGGGAGCTTTCGGCTGCTGTGTGACAGCAGGAGCGATGCCCGCGGTCTCGTTGTTCATGTGAGGTCGGTTTTCTTGATTTTCCCTGTGGGGGTCTTCGGCAGTTCAGCGCAAAACTCGACGAGCTTCGGCACCATGTAATCTTCGAGATGTGCCCGGCAATGAGCCAGCACCGCTTTCTCCGTCAGTGAACTGTCCGACGTCACCACGAAGGCCTTGATGGCCTGGCCGAGCACAGGATCGGCTATGCCAATCACTGCGACCTCGCGCACACTGGCGATGCCATAGATCGTGCTTTCCACCTCCTTGGGGGCGACTTTTTCGCCGCGGCTCTTGATGATGTCGTCCTTGCGGCCGACAAAGTAGAAAAAACCCTGCTCGTCCGTGCGGAAAAGATCGTTGGTGTAGCAGAGGCGGTCTCCAGTGACACGGTCGGGCCGGTAGCGTTTGGCCGTGAGATCCGGCGCTTCCCAGTATCCGCGCATCACATGACGGCCGCGCACGACCAATTCGCCACTTTCTCCCGGGCCTAGTTTCTGTCCCGCTTCATCTTCCAGCCACGCTTCCGTTCCGGGAATGGGGACGCCCACGGATCCGGGCCGGCGATCCAGCTCGGCGGGAGGCAGGTAAAGCGTGCGTTTTGTTTCCGTGAGACCGTACATCGAAAACATGGTAACCCGCGGGAATTTTTTGCGCAGGGCCTCGATGTGGCTGACCGGCAGGGCGGCGGCGGTGTTGGTCAGATAGCGCAGGCTGGAGAGATCGAACGCCGAGAGATCCATCGGCAGCAGCAACGCGTAAAGTGTGGGCACCCCGGGAAAACCGGTGACGCGTTCCTGCTCGATCCGCTTGAGAATAACCGCCGGGTAAGCGAATGATCGCTCCAAGACCAAGGTGCCGCCGAACTTGAACGTCATCAGCAATTGGTAGAGCCCATAGTCAAAGGAAAGCGGCAGGACATTGATGATGACGTCGCTCTCGGTGTTGCCGAGATATTCGATGATAGAGCTGGTGGCAAAAACCACGTTGCTGTGGTCGCTCATCACACCCTTCGGATCACCCGTGGTGCCGGAGGTGTAAATCAGGCAGGCGAGATCAAGGTCGATGTTTTCGCGCGCCGGGCGGGTGGCGGGAAACTGCTCCAGGATGGTTTGGAAACTCAGGCAGCGCACTGTGCCTCCGGTCGGCATGGTCGGTGTCGCTCCGCACAAAATGCAGCCGCGCAAAGAGGGGACCAAGAGATCAGTCTCCCCCGCAAGCCCGGTGAGATCGGTGCGGCCGTCCACCAGCAACGCGGTGGCGCGGCAATTGGCGAGGATGTAGATCAACTTGTCCCGTTTGGTGGTCGGGTTGATTACCACGAACACGGCTCCTGCTTTCACAATGCCGAAGATGCCGGAGACGGTCTCGACTGAGTTTTGGAGAAGAATCGCGACGCGATCACCCCGCTTCACGCCGAGACTGATCAACGCTTGCGCCACCTGGTCGGCCATGCGATCGACTTCGCGATAGGTCAGTCGCTTGCCGTCACAAACCAAGGCCGTTTTTTCTGGCAGCCGATCGGCGCTTTGCTCAAGAAAATCACGAACAAGCGGTGCGTGGCGGCTGGGGGTGGATACCGTCTGGCCCATGTCGAATATAAGTGAACGAGGTATTCTAGCGTGGCGACACAACGGCAGCTCAGGCCTGTTTCTTGGCCAGAAAACCGGCAATGGCATTGATGGAATCGAGGTTGTCCGGAATCAGCTCCTCATCCTTCACCTTGATGCCGTAAGTTTTCTCCAAATGCGCCACGAGTTCCAGCACGCCGGTGGAATCGATAATGCCCTGTTCGAGAAATGAAGTCTCGTCGGTCAGATCCTTCGCTTGTCCAAACAGGAAAGTTTCTACAATGAAGTTACGGATATCACTTTTTGAATCGCTCATGTTTACAGCGGGATTGTTGGATAGTGGGTCGGATGTCACGCCAAAGTCGAAATTTCGACGATGTCTTCTACGAGGACCGGTTTGAGATGGAGATAGCGGGTGGTTTCGCGCTTGCGATCGATATCGGCCCAGACGCGTTCGACCGTGGCGCGGTCCAATTTGGCGGCAGCGGCCACGACTTCAGGTGCTAGGCCGTGGTTTTTCCCGAAAAGGCAGACATCCATCTGGTGGTAGGGCAGGGCGAAATAAAACTCATCCTGACCCTGGGGCAGCGAGTAAGTGTCGGTCGTGGGCGGGCGCTGGCGGATCTCCTTTGGCACACCAAGATATTCCGCGAGTTGATAGACCTGCGTCTTGTAGAGATGGGCGATGGGTTTCACGTCCGCCGAACCATCCCCGTTTTTCACGAAAAACCCCTGGTCATATTCCAGCCGGTTCGGCGTGCCGGCGACCGCGAAGTTCAGCCGGTCGGCATGATAGTATTCCAGCATTTTGCGCGTGCGTTGCTTGAAATTGGTCGCGGCGACGATTTCCAAATAAGCTTGGAGCGACAGGCGGGCTGTCACCGTCCGGCCATCGGGCGATTGTCCGACCAAACTGAAATAACTGAAAGTCTGCGTGCCGCCCGTGGCATGGATGACTACCTTCGACTTCCATGAATTATCAAATTCTGGAATGACTTGTCGGGCCGCCGCCGTGTAGCGCCGGAAGAAACCGGCGGCCTCGAGCAAGGGAGTGATCTCTTCGAGCTCGTTGGGAATTTTGAGCCAATCGGCGACACTGCGGCTGAGCACCAGGGTTGCATCTTCCGATTGGCGCTCAGGCATATGAATGCCGAAAACTCGTTCCGCCCCGACGGCGCGAACCGCGAGTGCGGCGGTGACGGTGCTGTCGATTCCGCCCGACAAACCGAGGACCAAACCCCGGCGGCGATTTTTTTGGAGATAGGCCCGGATCGACAGGGCGATGCGTTCGGTTTCCGCGGCGCAATCAATGGCGAGAAAATCAGTGGCGGTCTTTTTCGGGTTCACGTTTAGACGATAGTGGGGGTCGATTGATGGACAACTCAATTACTGCCTTGGCGGCTGCGGTTCTCTGGGAAAGGATCCAGTCCAGTCAAGGCGATGCTGGCGTTCCACAAATGGGCTGCGGCAACTGTGTCGTATGCGGCCGGACAAGCGCGAATGGGCTGGCGCAGGCGAAAACAGTGGTCCGCAGCCTGGGGGGGCAACGTCGTCGTTGTTGCCAGATAAATCAATGAATCCGCACCTTGCGCGGGCCGCAAAAGTTCACCTCTTCGTCCGTGATAAAGGAGGTGTTTGAACCAAGGAATCAGGCCGTTGTTCCGAGCGAATCGGGTGGCTACCACTCCAGGATCAACGGCGAGGGAGGTGACGGCAGTCCCCGCCAACCGGCGCGCCAGTTCGAAGGCAAAGAGCAGATTGGCCAGCTTTGATTTCGCATAGGCCTGTTTCCGGTCAAAATTTCCGGGCCCAAATTGCCAGAGTCCGTCGTTTATCGCCTGAGCGGCGGCGCTGGATGAAACCGTGATAATTCGCGCCGAGGGAGCGCTGGTCAGACAATCCAGCAGCAGGCCGGTGAGGAGAAAATGTCCCAGATGGTTCGTGGCAAAAGTTTGCTCACAATTGTCCGGGGTGCTGGCATAGGCATCAAAACGCGCTCCGGCATTGTTCAGCAAGGTATCGAGCGTGGACCAGCGTTCGCGTATTTGTTTCGCTGCGGCGCGCACCTGTGCGAACGAGGACAGATCGGCCTCAATAAATTCCGCGCTGGCGCCGGAAGTTTTCCTTAGATGGGAAGCGAGTGCTGTGCCAGTCGCACGATCGCGTGAAACCAACAGGAGGTTGGCCCCGAGCTGCCCCAGGGCTTGTGCCGTGGCCCGGCCGATGCCCGAGGTGGCTCCGGTGATAACGACACGTTTTCCGTCCATTCGCTCCGTTATCGCCATTGTCGGGGAGGCTTAGGTTTACGAAACCCCTCAAACGGATTTCTGACGAAGCAGACGGACTCCGTATCGCCGCAGATACATGGCCACCTCTTCGCCGATTTCATTGCTTTGATCCGAACGTTCCTTGCTGTGGATATCGATCCACACACAGTGCGAGGAATCCAATCGGCGGCGGTCCTCGGTCGGAATCGGATGAAGGCTGACCAATGCATCGGCCTTCGCTGCGGCAAGTTCTCCGGCCAGAATCGCTCCCTGTGACGAGAGAATCCGGAGGGTCCAGGCATGCGAGCGCGTCCCGAGCCAGCCCCGGGCTCGCGAAGTGATGATCCAATGGGCGGCATCTTCCCGGCACTCCAGCTCAGAACCGCGAAAATAGCCGATCATTTCTGTCACGATTTCATGGAGGTAACTTTCCTTTTCAGAGTCGCTCACCTGGCGGGGCAATTCGGGCGGTTTGCTGACCACCCGGGCGGGAAAACCGACCGCGAGGCAGTGGTCCGGGATGGCGCCGCGCACGAGCGAATTGGCGCCGATCACCGTGCCATCGCCGATTTTTGAACCCGGAAGGATGAACACCCGCCAGGCGACCGACACGCTCCGGCCGATTTCGATCGAATCAAATTCCACCGGGTAACCCTCGAATTTGCTCAGCCACGAAGTGTGGCCGAAGAGCAGGCAATGGCCGCCGATGCCGGAGTCGTCGCCGATCGTGATCGAGCGCGTCGGATTGATGAAGCTCATCTGCATGATCTGGCAGTTGCGGCCCATGATGAATTTCGAATCCGGAAATTGCAGGCCGCCGATAAACACCTGTTCATTGATCCGGGAGCCTTCGCCGATCTCGATGTGCGGCACATCGAGAAACGACATGGTGCCAATCTGCACATGCGGACCGATGCGGATCGAGCGGCCCCGGATCACGGTGAGAAAACCAACCTGGGTCCCGTCGCCGATCTCGACCGAGTCGCCCAGTATCACGCAGCCCAAACCGAGCGAAACCCCGCGGCCAATTTTATAGCCCTTCAGCCGGTAGATTAATTTCTTGAGCGGAGAGGGCAGCAATCCGACCAAGGTTATATCCTTGATCGGCAAGCGCGGTTTCGACGTCAGCATGGGAGGAGACCGAGGAGGTGTGATAGGACGTGTGCGCTCATCAGCAACGGATCCGTGATCCGCCGTCGACCACGAGGGTGTGTCCGGCAATGCCGGCCGCGGCGTCCGAACAAAGAAAATGGGCGGCGCTGGCGACTTCGGCGAGAGTGATCAGCCGGCCGGACGGCGAGTGGTGGGCGGCCTCCGCGAGACGGCGTTCAGCATCGGGCAGCGCTTTCCATGCATCGGTCACGATGGATCCGGGCGAGAGGGCGTTGACCCGGATGCCACGCGGGGCGAGTTCGACGGCCAGATGGCGCACCAGTGATTCCAGTGCGCCCTTGGATGCGCCGACCAGGGTGTATTGCGGCACGGCGTGTACGGCTCCTTCGGAAGAGAGTGCGACGATGCTGGCACTGGGGGCAAATTTGGGCAGAAGGCGGTGGGTCAACTCAAAGAATGCCCGCACGTTCAGTGAGAAAGTCCAGTCATACTGTCGCAACGTCAGCTCTTCGACCGGGCGGTGCACCCCGGTGGCCGCGCAATGCACGAAGATCGAGAGCGGAGTGTAGTTTGGCTCCATCGCGGCCAGGAGACGCTCCAGCCCTTTTTCACCCGTAATATCCGCGCGGACAACTTCCAGAGAAAGTTTTTCTGCCGCCGCTTCCTGCCGGAGGCTTTCAGCCGACGCGCTGTCACGGACATAGTTCGCCAGAACATGGGCGCCGGCCCGGGCCAGACGGAGGGCGATGGCGCGACCGATCCCCCGGGTGCCGCCCGTGACGAGAGCCGTTTTGCCTTGGAGTGAAAAGGAGTCGTTCATGGGGTTATTCCGGTGGCGGGTGCGCCTGATTTTTGCCGCTCGAGGAAGTGTTCCAAAACTTCATCGCGGTAACCGGGTGAGAATTTCTCCATGATGACAAAGGAAAAAAATAATTCGGCGGAACAGATGATCCGGTTTTCGATTTCGATCCGGCAATCTGCCGTGGCGAATTGCGGGCGGCTCGTGCGGATATCGCCGTGAATGATTGCGGTCTGGCCGGGTCGCACCCAATCGCGGAAGCTTGCGGAGGTGATGCGCGCCAGCATCGATTTTCCACGGGCGGGATTTTCCGCGTCGAGACATTTCCCGGCGGTTTGCGCCATCATCTCGGTGAGCAGAACGCCGGGCACAACCGGAAAGCCGGGAAAGTGGTCGCGGAAGTAGTCCTCGTCCGGCGAAATGAATTTGGCCGCCCGCACCTGGTGGCCCGGCTTCATTTCCAAGATTTCGTCGACGAGGATGAAGCGCATGAGGTTGTTCAGGTCAACTTGCCGTGTTTTCGCAACAGGTTCAGGACATCCCCGACCGACTGCATGGCGCGCATGCTGGCATCGTCAGTCACGATGTTAAAGGTTTCATCGAGTGATGCCATCAAGGTGAGGACACCCAGTGAATCCCACGTGAGGATTTTGTCGCGCGTGGTTTCAGGGGTGATGCTGGAGGCGGGCAGGCCGAAAAGATCGGCAAACCATTTCAGGGCTTCTTCTTGGGTCATGGATCAGTCGTATATGGACAAGGTCGGCTTGGGCTGGCAAGGGGCGAAATGGATGCGTTTTAGCCAACCTCGACATGATCAAGGATGGTCTCAGGCGGCAATTCGATCAGGGCTGATCCCCAGGACAGGCCCACCCCATAACCGACCAAAAGCAATTTTAAGGCCCGATCGGCCGGGCGGACCAATCCGCCTTGCGTTATGGTCAGCGGAATTGATGGTCCTCCCGTGCTCCCGTAGCGCTGGATTGTGTAGGGTATTTTGGTTTCCGGCACCTGCATCTTTTTTGCCAGATGTTTCATGATGAAAAGGTTTGATTGGTGCAGTATGAAGTAATCGATCGATTCGGCAGGGGAATGGAATGCCAGCAGGCTTTCTTCCACGAGGGAAGGGACGCGCTTGATCGTGAAATTGAATACATTCGCTCCATTCATCGCGACACAGAGCTGGCGGGGATCGGCGGGGGTCCGATTCCGAAAACCGCCGCCTTCGATGATCAGGTCGCGCCAACCGGAGCCGTCGGTATGCAGATTAAAGCCCCATGGCAGTCCGGTCCGGTCCGGACTGGCCTCCAAGGCGGTGGCTGAGCCGGCATCACCGAATAGCAGCGCCACCGCCCGGTCCGACCGGTCGGAAAAACGGGTGGGTGTTTCCCCGTGGAGCACAAGTACTCGCTGAAGGCCACCACCGGACAACATCATCGTCGCCAACCAGAGGGCGTAAGGATAACCTGAACAACCGAGGCCAACATCAAACGCGGCGCAGCGGTCGGACAGGCCGAGATCACGATGGGCCAGACAGGAGGTTGACGGCAACAGGTAGTCCGGGCTTTGGGTCACAAAAATCAGCGCATCGACCGATTCGGGTTTCCACTGCAAGCGGTCCAAAACCCGTTTCGCCGCCGCGACACACAGGTCGCTGCTGCAGGTGGTTTCCGGCGCGATATGTCGGGTGCGCACACCGGCCATTTTCACCACTTTGTCGACTTCCTTCGGGTCAAAGGCGGTGGTTTCCGTCAGATTGTCGAAACAACGTGTGGGGACACTGGAGCAAATGGCGCGAACCGAGCAGGCGGGAAGGGTGGAGATTGCCATGAGCGATTGGGTGGGGCAGAGACGGGAATATATTGCAGTATCTTGGCCAGATAATGTGCCCGATGGTTCGATGGCAATAGCCGAGCTTGAACTTCGCCTCTTCGTAACGATTTCACCGGCCTGGCCAACCGGGAATTCAGCGTGCTTATGCATCCTTTAAAACGGGGATAGTCCATGGCTTCGGCCTTTTTTTGCAAAAATTGTGTGGAGCGGTGTGAAGCAGTCCGCGCATTGCGTACTGGCCTTGGTGCGCACAGGTGATTGGTGCACGACATGGCCCTTTTTGATCCGTAAGGGGCGACGAGAGCATCTTGGTCACATGACAATGTTGCCAAATCTGGCGGCGTTATGTTATTTCACTCTCCACAATATTCTGTCAGCAGATACTGAAGTTTTAGTTCCCTCCACCACCCAACTGATTTCATGAATCCATTCCGAGTCCTAGGCAAAAATCCCTTCACATGGTTTTACCACAGCACGCGCAGTTTCGGCCTGGCCCAGACGCTCACTGTCATCTGGAGCGTGGTCATCGACTCATCGTTTGATCTTTATTATGGCACCGATACGGTCCGGCGGGTCGCACGGGGGAGTATTGAGGCTAATTCCGAAAATGTCGTGCACAGCTCGGATTATGGGGCCAGCAAAGCGATGCCCTTTATGCGATTGATGCGCCGGCTCAACCTGCCGAAAGACAGCGTTTTTGTGGATTTGGGCTCTGGCAAAGGCCGCGCGTTGATGTTGGCCGCGAAGTATGGGTTTCGCAAAGTTGTCGGGGTTGAGTTTTCCGGGGTGCTCTGTGACCAGTCCCGGATCAATATGGAAAAGTTCATGCGAAAATGTCCGTCCCCATCAAAAATCGAAATCATTGAGTCGGATGTCGCAAAATATCATCTGAACGATGATGAGACCGTGTTCTTCATGTTCGACCCATTCAATGCGCCAGTGTTGACGCAAGTGCTGCAGAATATCGGTGAGTCGGTAAAAAGAAAGCCGCGGTCGATCTGGTTGATCTACGGCACCCCGCGGGAGCAGGAAATCGTCGCCCGGTCAGGCGTGTTTACGCAAAATCAGCGTTATATGATTATCGGGGTTGAGTTCCGGATATTTTCCAACGAGCCTGTGGCCGGCGTGTGAATGTGAATCATCCGCTTGGCAGCCTCCCATCGCCTGGAGAAGGGGAGGCGCATGTCTGGATCGCGCTGCTGAGTGAAAGCACAGCGCAGCTTGCGCGTTACAACAGCCTGATTTCCCCGGAAGAGATGCAGCGGGCGATTCGTTTTATTCGGACCGAAGACCGTGACCGACACATTGCGACTCACGGAATATTGCGAGAACTCTTGGGCCGATATCTCGCCGCCGATCCGGCCAAGCTGGCTTTTACGACGAATCCATTTGGCAAACCTGGTTTGGCGCAAAGAGACGGGAAGAAAATGTTGTCCTTCAATCTGACTCATTCCGGCAATGTCATCCTCTATGTGGTGGCGGGCTCTCGCCAGGTCGGTGTGGATGTCGAATTGATACGGACGGATTTCGACGTGATGGATCTGGCGCAGGGACAATTTTCATCAGCAGAGGTCAAGGCGTTGCAGGCGACCTGTCCTAATGAGAGGAGCGCGGCATTTTTTCGCTGTTGGACCCGCAAGGAGGCTTACATCAAAGCGCGAGGCGAAGGCCTCGGATTTCCATTGAAGGAGTTTTCCGTATCTTTGGGTGACAATGAATCTCCGGCAATACTATGGGTGTCGGATGATCCTGCCGTGCAGGAGCGTTGGTCGATGTTCAACCTAGTGCCCGCGCCTGGTTATGCGGGTGCCGTCGCCATCGAAGGCCGGCCGGTTCAGCTTGTCACCAGAAAATGGACCGCAGCGTAGGATTCTCCCGAAACACTGTCCTCGATTTCATTCCGCGCATTTGGGCATCTGATTTTTTGAATACTGAATTCAGAGATCAAAATGCACGGCGGCGGGCCTGTCAGCGATATCGTTCAACATTCTTGAGGAAGACGGCGGAAAAATTTGCAGGCCGGGTGTGTCTTGCCGATCTGGATATTGGGTTTGCCGAATTGACCTCGGCGGGCGCGCGATTGTCCATATCGGGCTGGAAAAGCGGACAATTCCCTTTAGGTATCGGGTGAATGGATCATATGACCAACCCGCCTCGGTTTAGTATTTTGATTCCGACGTACAACCGGCAGGATCTTGTGAAATTGACCGTCGAATCCGTGCTTGCGCAGACGTTTACGGACTACGAGTTGATCGTCATTGACGACGGCTCGGCGGATCAGACGGTCAAGATGCTCGAGGCCTACGGTTCCCGGGTCCAAATAATGGTTCAGAAGAACAGCGGGCCGGAACTGGCGCGCCGGAACGGCGCCGCCGTTGCGAAGGGTGACTATTTGGTGCTCCTCGACAACGATGATCTCTTGTTTCCATGGGCATTGGCCACGTACGACCGTCTTATCCGCTTACTTGATTCACCGCTCCTGATTTTGGGAGCGGTGAAATGGTTCAAAGACGGAACTCCCCTTGCCAAACTTGCGACTGACGATGACGTGATCGAGTATTTTCGTTTCCGTGATTTTCTTTCCAAGGATGTGCCGGTTGAACACATCTGCAGTCAGTTTGTGATCAAGAAATCCGAAGCTGAGGCCACTGATGCGCTCAGGACCGGCGCTTGGCCCAATGAACCTTCTGACATCATGCTGCGGCTTGGCGTCAGTTCCCCATTCATCGTCCTGCAACGGCCGTTTACGGTAGGCTATCGCCAGCATGAAACCAACACGATGAAGCGGACGGATTTTCCGTTTAAGGCATTCTCGACTCTCGCTACCGCTGAGCGGCGGGGGGACTACCCTGGCGGTTCCGCACGTCGTTTCGATCGTCGCGCCTACATTGGAGGAATGGCTTTGTTCTCAACCCGCTGGGCGCTGCAGCGCCGCCAGTTCCGTCTCGCATGCTATCTGATCTTGAATGTGGGCTCGATGATGCCAGCGGCCATGATAAATAAACTGAGGCGCTATTTTCGAAAGCCCACTCCAGTCAGCCGTTTGTCGGTGTCATGAAGGCCGGCCCGTCCGTCGTTTTTGAACCAACGGACGTTTTCCCTGCGTTGATGTGATCCAGCCGTAGCTTCAGCTCGTTGGCCAGATATTGGACGAATGGCGCGACCAGCATGGCGTGAGGGTTTACGGGGAGCGCCACGATATCCAATTCGCCGTTCACACTTTCGCCCCAGCCCATTTTGGGGTCAGGGAAAAAAGTATAGTTTACCTTTGGTTTGAAGACTGTAACCCGTCCGCCGTACGTCTTGGGCAGATAAGCCGCCGCCGCCGCATCGTTCGCCTCCTGCACGCTGGCCACTGAGTTGCGTGCGATTTCATCTTCACGTTTTCGCCGCAACGGTTTTGAAAGGTCTTTCCAGAGTGAACGCAGCTCGCCGTCGGATGCGATGCGTACTTTGCTCGCGAGGTAACCAACCAGCTCCTTCCGTGACAGGCTGGCGAGATTGCGTCCATGAAAGGCCAGCTTCTGCCAGAGATAGGGCAGGGTCTTTGCCTTGGTCATGCGCGTGAAATTATAAGTGTCGAAGAGCGCCAGCAGGGTGACCTCATGACCTTCGCTGCGCAATTGCTGGGCCATTTCGTACGCAATGGTTCCACCCAGGCAATAACCGCCCAGACAATAGGGACCGTTGGGCTGAATGGTGCGGATTTCCTTGATGTATCTCTCGGCCATCGCCTCAACGGTCGTCAACGGCTTGGTCTTCTTGTCCAGCCCCTGGGATTGAAGGCCGTAGAACGGATAATCGGCGCCGAGGGCGCGAACGAGGTCACGATACAAGAGAATATTTCCGCCGGCGCCATGCACGCAGAAGAAGCGCGGTTTTTCTCCAAACATTTGAAAGGGGACGAGGGAGTCCCAATGTTTAACGGCATCATTCTGGGTCTCGAGTTCGGTGGCCAGCGCGGCGACGGTGGGGGCACGGAACAACGTGGCGAGGGGGATGCGTTTGCCGAAAAGGTGTTCGATTTCGTTGAACAGCGAGACCGCCAGGATGGAATATCCTCCCAAAGCAAAAAAATCGTCCGATCGCCCGACCCTTGGCACTTGCAGAAGTGTGGCCATGATTCCCGCCAGCTTTTCCTCAGTGGGGCCTTGAGGAGCTTCGTAACGGACTTCGTGGCTGGCGCTTTTCCCCGGTTCAGGCAGGGCTTTCCGATCCACCTTCCCGTTGGGCGTGAGCGGCATGGCTTCCAAAAAAACAAACACGGACGGGATCATATAATCGGGCAGGCTTGACCGGAGCTTGCTGCGCAAAGCCCCCGCGTCGGTCACGGGCGGAGTGCTGCCGTTCGTGGAAGATGCCGGGGGTGAGGCCGGCATTTTCGGCACGATGTATCCCACCAAACGTTTGCCGCCGGGGGTGTCCTCGCGCAAAGCAACGACGGCACGAGCTACGCTATCGATGGCGGCAAGAGCGGTTTCGATTTCACCGATCTCGATGCGAAAGCCGCGGATTTTAACCTGAAAATCCGACCGGCCGAGAAACTCGATCCGTCCGTCAGCACGGTAGCGCGCGAGATCGCCGGTCCGGTAAAGCCGGCGGGATTCGTCTTGCTGAAACGGATCGCGGATAAATTTTTCGGCGGTCAGTTCCGGGCGATTGAGGTAGCCTCGCGCCACGCCATCCCCTCCGATCAATAGCTCACCGCTTACACCGGGCGGCGTGGGCTGGCCAACGCCATCCAGAATGTAGATTTGCGTGTTGGCGATGGGCCGGCCGATGGTAATGGGTTGGCCGGGTATCAGTCTTTCCGCCGTTGACCAGATGGTGGTCTCGGTTGGTCCGTACAGGTTCCAAAGTTCGCCACAGCGTGAGAGCAATTGATCGGCGAGTCCGCGATCAATGGCTTCTCCGCCACACAGGATCTTTAATTTGGGACTGCCTCCCCATCCGGCCTCGATCAGCATGCGCCAGGTGGCGGGCGTGGCCTGCATTACGGTGGTGTTGGCGGCCTCGATCGATTTTGCCAGGAGCGCCCCATCGATTGTCTCGTCGCGTGAGGCGATCACGACACGAGCCCCGGTGGTCAGCGGCAGATACAATTCAAGGCCGGCGATATCGAACGACAGGGTGGTGACCGCGAGCAGAACATCGGCGGCCTGCAGCCCGGGCTTCTGGCGCATCGAGTGCAAAAAATTGACCACGGCCCGGTGTGTAATCTGCACTCCCTTTGGCCGTCCGGTGGAACCTGAGGTGAACAGAACGTACGCAAGGTTGGTTGATTGACCCTGGCTGGCGGACGTGCGCCCGTTTCCGGCCGAGGCGCTTTGGGCGATTTTATCGACGTGGATCACCTTCGCTTGGTGTTCGGGCAATTCGGACGTCAGGCGCGATTGGGTGATCAGGATGGGGATCTGCGCGTCAGCCACCATGTACGCGAGGCGGTCTTTGGGAAAGGCAGGATCGAGCGGAATATAGAAACCGCCCGCCTTCAACGTGCCCAGTACGGCGACTACCATGTCGACTGACCGCTCGACATAGATCCCGACCGGCGTTTCCAGTCCGCCACCGTTTTTTTGGATTTCCGCCGCAAGCGCGTCAGCACGGCGGCTCAGATCCGCGTAGGTTACACGTTCGCGTCCATGTTCGACCGCAATCGCGGCCGGTGTGTTTGCCGCCTGCTCCTCGAACAATCCGTGGATGGTTTTGTCCGCAGGGTAATCGCGAGCCGTCTGGTTCCAGCCGACAAGGATTTCCTGGCGTTCTGCTGCCGGCAGCAGATTGAGCCGGGCGACGTCCTCATTCGGATTCGCCACCATGCTCTCAAGAAGACACTCAAGGTGGGTCAGCAGCCGGTTTGCAGTGGCGGCAGCAAAAAGGTCGGAGGAATATTCCAGCCACAGCAAAAGTCCTTCTTTGGTGTCACGGACGAGCAGGGTCAGATCGAATTTCGCGGTGGCGGTGCTGACCGGGTTGGTTTCGGTGCTCACTCCGGGCAATTGGAGCTGGTGATGCCCCTCCTGCAGAAACATCAGCGCGACCTGAAAGAGCGGCGAATGGCTGAGGTTGCGCTCGGGTTTGAGTTCGCGCACGAGCATTTCGAAGGGAAGCTCTTCTTGCGAGAGCGCCTCCAAGGTCGAACGGCGAACCTGGGCGATCAGATCAAGCACGGTGAGCTTTGCCGAAAAGTCCGCCCGCAACGGCAGCATGTTGACGAAGAATCCGATCAACGGTTCGAATTCCACGCGGTTGCGGTTTGTCACCGGCGACCCGACCACAACATCCGTTTGACCTGAATAACGGTGGAGCAACGTCTGAAAGGCCGCCAGCATCGTCATGAACAGCGTTGCGTCGGCTTTATCGCCCAGCCGGCGGATTTTTTGCGTCAAGGCGGGGCCGATCGCCCGCTCGCAATAGGAACCTTGATAGGATTGCTCGGCCGGCCGCGGAAAATCCGTCGGCAGCTCCAGCAACGGAGGAATGCCGTCCAGACGTTTGGTCCAATAGCCCAGGGATTTCTCAAGCTGTCCGGTCTGCTTCAGCTTGCGCTGCCAGTAGGCAAAATCGGCATATTGGATTTCAAGCGGCGGCAGCGAAGACTCTCTTCCGGCCAGAAAATCCGCATACAAGACGGACAACTCGCGGAACAGGATTTCAAAGGACCAGCCGTCCGCGACGATATGATGCACGGTCAGCATCAGGAAGTGATTGCTGGCGTCGAGAGGGAAGAAATGCGCGCGGAACAGGGGATCGCGGGCCACGTTCAGCGGCCGCCGGGCGATTTCTTCCATCCGGAGCCGGGCCGCTTGTTCCTTTTTGTCCAAGACGCCATCCGCCTGATTGATGATATCGAGACAAAATTCTGCCGTCGCGCGAATCAGTTGGACCGGGGGCTGATTTTTTTCGGTGGCGGGGAAATTGGTTCGGAGCGATTCATGCCGGCGGACAATTTCCGCCAGTGCCCGTTCCAGCAGATCGGGACGAACGGCACCGCGTAATCGGATCGCAAAGCAGATATTGTTGGTGGCCGAGGCTTCTTCCAACTGCTCCAAAAACCACAGCCGCTCCTGAGAAAACGAAAGATATGTCGGCTCAGAGGCCGGACGCCTAGGCAAGGCGTCCCTTTGCCCTTTCGGGGTTTCCGTGCGGCGGCCCCTGAGGCGGGCTTGCAATTGGGCGCGCTGCTCCGGAGTCAAGCGGGCGAGTCTTTCTGAAAGGTCCATTAGGATTTGAATGCCGGGGCGGGGGAAGGGGAATACCTAGGACGCGGCATTTCCTGGTGTCGATTCGATTTCGTCGAGCAACTTGGCCAGATCATCAGCATCGAGATTTGCAATCCGGATCTCCGACAGTTTTACGGCCATTTTTTCCACGTTGGGAGCGGCAAAGACGGTCGACAAAGGCAGGTCGATACCGAGCTGCTGCCGGATGCGGGATACGACTCTGAGGGCGAGCAGCGAGTGACCGCCCAGCTCAAAGAAGTTGTCGTGAACTCCCACCTGGGGCACGCGCAGAACTTGCGCCCAGATGGTGGCCAGCTCGGCCTCGCTCTCATTGCGTGGCGCCAAGTAAGGGGTGAGCTCGCGCCGGGTATGCTCGGGTGCGGGAAGTGCCTTGCGGTCGATCTTTCCGTTGCTGGACAGCGGCAGTTGCGAAAGGAAAACAAAGGCCGATGGAACCATGTAGTCCGGCAATTGATTCTTGAGATGCTCGCGCAACGCCGCCGCTTCGGGCGCCGGTGCCGCAGTCACCAGGTAGGCCACCAATCGCGCATCCGAGGCCTCGTGGCGGGCAACGACAACGGATTCCCGCACTGCCGGATGCTGAGACAACACCGATTCAATTTCACCCAGTTCGATCCGCAGACCACGGATTTTGACCTGATGATCGATCCGGCCGAGGTACTCGATATTGCCGTCGGCAAGATAGCGCGCGAGGTCGCCGGTTTTGTAGAGACGTGCTCCCGGAACCGGGCTGAACGGGTCGGCGATGAACTTTTCTTTTGTGAGTTCGGGTTGATTGAAGTAGCCGAGCCCGACCTGCACCCCGCCCAGATGGAGTTCACCCGGAAGTCCGACGGGGACCGGATTCAGGTGCTGGTCGAGGATGTAGGTCTGGGTATTGGCGACCGGCCGGCCGATCGGCACGATCTTGCGATCACTAAGCCGCGGGCAGGCCCAGTAGGTGACGTCGACCGCCGCTTCGGTCGGACCATAAAGATTTTCCAGTCTGGTGGAGGAGAGCCGCGCGTAAAATGATTCCTGTAGTTCATAAGGCAGCGCTTCACCACTGCAGATCACCTCGCGCAACGACACGCACCGCTCCACGTCGGGTGCTTCGAGGAAGGCCCGCAGCATCGACGGTACAAAGTGCATTACCGTGATTTTCTCGCGGCAAATCAGGTTGATCAGATAGGCGGGATCTTGATGCCCGCCCGGAATCGCGAGCACCAAACGCGCCCCGGTGAGCAGGGGCCAGAAAAATTCCCAGGCGGACACATCGAAGCTGAACGGCGTTTTCTGCATCACGGAGTCGGCACTCGTCAGCTTGTACTCGTCTTGCATCCAAAGAAGACGGTTCACGATTCCGCGGTGCGGATTCAAAGCGCCTTTCGGCCGGCCGGTGGAGCCGGACGTATAGATCATATAGGCGAGGTTACCGGCGTTGGCCCGGTCGGCCGGCTTCGCCGTGCTTTCGGTCGCGATTTTGTTCCATTCGGTGTCGAGGCAGATGGTCTCGGCTTGATGCGACGGTAGTTTGCCCAAAAGGGTTTGCTGGGTCAGGAGTACCTTGACCTTTGAATCCTCCAGCATGTAAGCCAGACGATTTTGGGGATACGATGGATCAATCGGCACATAGGCGGCGCCCGCCTTGAGAATGCCCATCAGGCCGATCACCAATTCCAGAGATCGTTCGATGCTGATGCCGACCAAGTCGTCGGCGCCGATGCCGTGCTTTTGGAGAAAATGGGCGAGCTGATTGGCTTTGGCGTCAAGTTCGCGAAAGCTGAGCTGACTGTTCTCGAAGACTACGGCCGGAGCGTCCGGTGTGCGTTTTGTCTGTGCTTCGATCAAATGATGCAGGCACACATTTTGCGGGTAATCCACGGTGGTGGCGTTCCATTCCACCAGGATCTGGCGGCGTTCGGTCTCGGAGAGGATGGGAATGGTGGATATTGTCTGCTCCGGATCGGCAACAATCTGCTGCAAGAGATTCAGGAAATGGCCGGCGAAGCGCTCTACGGTCTCTCGGTTTAGCAGGTCGGTGCAATATTCCAAGCGACCGTGATAGCCCGTTGCGAGCTCGTACAGATGCATACTGAAGTCGAACTGGGCAAAGCCCAGATCGAAATGGAAATCGCGGATCGCCAGATCGGCGAGATTCGGGTCGCCCCGTGGCAGCACCTGCAGCATGGTCTGAAAGATCGGATTCCGGCTCGGATCGCGGGGCAAATGCAACTGCTCGACCACCTGCGTAAACGGCACCTCGCGATGGGAAAAAGCGTTGAGGGCGGAATCCCTCGTGGCTCGCAGCAATTGATTGAACGAAGGATTGCCCGATACGTCGCAACGCAGGGCCAGGATGTTGAGGAAATTGCCGATCAGCGGCTGCACCTCGCTCATGGTGCGGTTGGCAACCGGTGTGCCGATGACGATATCCGTTGCGCCCGAATAGCGATGGAGCATCGCCGAAAAAGCGGCCAGCACGACCATGAAGAAGGTGCAATCCTGCGCGGCGGCGACCGCCTGTAAACGCGCACAGAGCGGGGCGGGAATCTCGAAGAAAACATTCGCACCTCGGAAAGACTGCACTGCCGGACGGGGTTTGTCCCAAGGCAGCTCGAGCAAGGAAAGATTCCCCTTAAGCTGCTCTTTCCAGAACGCCAGTTGCGCGAGACGCTCGGCGGTGGTCGCTTGCTGCCGTTCCCAGACGGTGAAATCGGCATACTGAACGGACAAAGCCGGAAGGGCCGGTTGCGCGCCGCTGGAAAAAGCGCGGTAGCCGGCGTCGAGTTCCTTCATTAGCAACGAAATTGAAAGCCCGTCGGCCAGAATATGGTGCAGGTTGATGAAAAGCGCATGCTCTCGGTCGCTCAACTTGACAAGCGATACGCGAACCAAGGGCAGCTTGCTCAGATCGAATGGTTTCGCCGCTTCGGCGGCGGCGAATTTCTGCAGTACAGTCTCCCGCTGGTCGGCCGGCAGTGCTCCGAATTCGACCCGGTGCAATTTGAGCCGCCACGGCGGATGAATCACCTGGACTGCTTCTCCATCATTTGACGGTGAGAAGGTTGTTCGCAAAATTTCGTGTCGCCGGACCACCTCGTCGAATGCCGCTTCGAGCGCATCCGGTTTCGGCAAACCCGTCAGGATATATCCGACGGGCAGGTTGTAGGCCGTGGAGCCCGGTGCCATCTGGTCGATCAGCCACATCTGGTGCTGCGCAAACGAGAGCGCGGCCGGTCCCTGGTGAGAACGTGGCGGAATGCTCCGCGGTGCGGCGGCGGCTCCAGTCGCGTTTTTCAACCGGCGTTGCAGTAGTAGGAGCTTGTCAGGAGAAAGTTTTGGCGTGGGTTCGGACATTGCGTTTTGCGTGATTCGGATCGGAAGCCGCAGCGGTGGGGCGCGCTCATTGCTCTGAGAGTAGACGTTTCACATCCGCATCATCAAGTTTTTCGATTTCAGCCAGGATTCCCGCCTGGATGTTGGCGGCTACGTCGGCCACGGTCGGGGCTTCAAAGAAGTTTCTCAGCGTGAAATTGCTCCCGTAGGCGGACCGGACACGGGATACAATCTGCATGGCCATGAGTGAGTGCCCGCCCAGATCAAGAAAGCTCTCGCGGCGGCCGATGGGGGCGATCCCCAGCACGGCGCTCCAGATTTCAGCCACGGCGCGTTCCACGTCATCCTGTGGTTCCTCAACAGTCTGGACGTGTCGCTTCACCATCGGTTTGGACGCGGTTGGTCCGTTGCCCGTGGCCAACCCCGGGGAATCCACCGGAGCCCGCGAATCGATCAGGACGCGGCCAAGTTCTTCGGGGCTGACCACCAGATGGGAAAAATTGGAAGATAGCGCGCGTTTGAAAGCCTCCACCCCGTCCGAGGTGATTATTCCTTTTTGCAGCGCCTCGTCTCTCCAGCCTTCGACGCCCGTTTGCGCCTTCATTTCCGCCAATATTCCCACTTCGCGCCAGATCGGCCAATTGATCGTTAGCGTGCGGCATCCTGTTTTGGCGCGATAGTAATCGGCGGAGGCGTCCATGAAAGCGTGCGCGGCGCAGTAGTCGACGTGCGCAAAAGGCATGGTGATCGAGGCGAGCGACGACACCAACATCACGAAATCCGGCTTCACTCCTTCCAATGCCTCATAGAGTACGAAACCGCCTTCCACCTTGGGTGCCAGCACCCGATCGGCAAAATCCTTGGTTTTCACCTGGATCAATCCGACGCCGATTACGCCGGCGGCGTGGATCACGCCGTGAATTGACTGATAACGGGAAAGCGTCTGCGCGACGACTCGCTTCATGCCAGCCCGGTCTGACGCATCACAAGCGACGACCTCCGCCTCACCGCCCAAGGATTCGATTTCCTGCAAATGCTTGATGAGTTGCTGCTCCGAATCGGACGCATTTCCCGCGGCGAGGCGCGATGACCAGAGCGACTTTTCCAAGAAGGGTGATTTCTTGGTCAGAACCAGCCGGGCCTGACACGTCTTGGCAAGATGCTTCGCCATAACCAGTCCGATGCCGCCGGTACCGCCCGTGATGAGATAGACTCCGCGGTGCCGCAATCCTTGTGCAGCCAAATCTTCCGGGCTGGCCTTGGGCGCGGGCAGTGGTTGTGATTTGAAAGATCGGGTCCAGCGATATTTTCCCCGATAGGCGATTACCGCTCCCTTTTCGGGGACGAAAAATTCGCCAGTGAGCCGTTGTACCAGATCGTCGAGGGCTTTATCGGCCTTAGGTTCGATGGGCAAATCGACGGAGAAGCTGGTGATGTTGGGATACTCCTTCGGGATCACACCGCACGGCCCGAGAATCGTGGCCATGGCAGGATTTAATTTTTCTTCACCGGTCACTTCGTGAATCAGGCGGGTCACCACGCCAATGCGAATGGTCTCGGCGATGCTCAGTTCTCCAACGGCTTTGGCCACGTTCAGGAGGCTGTAGAAACCCAAGTCCTGACTTAATGAATCGTAGCCCATTTCGGGCGGTCCGACGCGCGACGACAGGGAACCCAGATGAACCATGTTCAGAATCTTTCCTGCCAGGTTTGCCTTGAGCGTCCCGAACAGCGCCAGGTAGTCATCAAGGTTGGCGGGGCGGATAGCAAACGTCCCATCGGTTTTCCGGGCATAAGCCCCGCCAAAATTAGCCAGCACCACGGTCGCACCGCGGGCCTCCAGAATTTGTTTAAAGCGATGTGAGAAATCGGAAGGGTCGCCCAAAATTATCCACTGTGCGCCGGCGTTGAATTCGTGGCTGTTCGAATCAGGGGCGAAAGCGGTTCGTTCCCAAGTAGGCACATAAAACCAGTCGGTCAGATCGGCCTTGGGGCCGTGCGCTTTTTCCGCAACGGGAGTCGTGGTCGATGAAATTTGAGATTGGATCCAATAGCGCTGCTGCTCGAACGGGTAGGTGGGCAGGGAGACTTTGCGCAACGGCGAACGCTGGTCCAGTTTCTCCCAATCAATCTTCGCGCCCGCGAGCCACAGACGGCCAAGACTGTTCAGGATGAAATCGGTGTCGGGCTGGCTCTCGTAATTGTGGCGCAGCGAGGAAACGATCACGGGAACGGCCGCGGCGGGCCGGGCCGGGTGCTGCATCGCCAAAACGCCGAGAGTACGTCCGGGGCCGGCTTCAAGCGGCAGGACGTTCGGCAATTTCCACATTTGTTCCAGAGCGTCGCTAAACCGGGCGGTGCGGCGGGCATGCTCCACCCAATAAAGCGGGTCGACGGCTTGTGCCGGCGTGATCCATGTCCCGGTGACATTGGAAATAAAAGGAATGCGCGGCGCGTTTAACCGGACCTTGCGCACTTCGCGGGCGAGCGGCTCGACGATGGGGTCGAGCATCCGCGAATGGAAGGCGTGGGCGTTTCTCACCGGGCGGAATATGATCTCCTTTTCTTTGAGCAGACTTTGAAATGCCGTCATGGCGGGAACCGGTCCCGCGACCACGCACAATTTCGGGCCATTGATCAGCGAAATGGAAAGCTCGGTGCCAAGAAGAGGGAGCAATTCCTTTTCGGGAAGCATGACCGCCAGCATCATGCCTTTGGGCAGGTCGTTCACCAGTTTCGCCCGGGCCGCGATCAGCTTCAGGCCATCTTCAAGCGAGAAAACTCCGGCGAGGCACGCCGCGACATATTCGCCCATGCTATGACCGACGATCCGGTCGGGCTTGATGCCCCAATGCAGCCAGAGTCGGGCGAGGGCGTATTCCACCGTAAAGAGTGCAGGCTGGCAATGAATGGTATGATCGAGTTTCTGCGCCGCCGGGTCTGCGGGTTCATCGGCCGTGCGACCGAGCATTCGCTTCAGATCGATGCCACTACCAGGCTTCGTTTCTTTCGCGATGCGATCTTTGGGAAACAGAAGTTCACGGACGTCCAGGCCGATGAGGGGTTGAAGGATCTGCGCGCAACGATCCACCTCCTGTCGGAAAACGTCGAACCGCGCATAAAGTCCTTCGCCCATGCCCACGTAATGGTCGCCGACGCCGGGCAGCAAGAAGACCACGGCGGGAGAGTTTTTGTCCGGTGCCGATCCGGTTGCCGTTTTTTTTGTATCGGGGACGCTGAGTGCGGTCACGGCGTCTGCGGCAGAATTCGCGACGACGAAGCGACGGTACGGAAAAAACTTCCGGCCGGTTTGGAGTGTGTGGGCCACATCGGACAGCCGGGGTGCGTCCGGAGAGGCGAGAAATTCCGCGAGGTTGCGGGACATGGCCTCGATGGCAGAAGGCGACTTGGCGGAGAGTAACAACAGGCTCGGTCCGGTCGAACGAGTCGCGGACGTGACGGCGGGGGCCTCCTCCAAGACGACGTAGGCATTGGTGCCGCCCATACCGGTGGACATGATGCCGGCTCGGAGCGGGTGGCCTTGCTGGGTCCACGGCATGGCGTCCTTGTTCACAAAAAAGGGCGTGGCATCGAAATCAATTTCCGGGTTGGCCTGCGAATAATGCAACGTTGGCGGAATCACGCGGTGCTTGAGTGCGAGGATAGTTTTGATCATCCCGGCCATGCCCGCCGCCGCGTCGAGATGACCGACATTGGTCTTCACGGAGCCGAGGGCGCAAAAGCGGTTTCGCTGGGTGAAATTGCGGAAGGCCTTGGTCAGCGCGAGCACCTCGATCGGATCCCCCACCGGTGTACCTGAACCGTGCGCTTCGAGGTACGAAATGGTGTCCGCTTCCACCCCGGCATTGGCGATCGCTTCCACGACCACATCAGCCTGGCCATTCACACTGGGCGTGGTGTATCCCGCTTTGCCCGATCCGTCATTGTTGACGGCCGATCCCTTGATCACGGCATGGATGTGGTCGCCTTGCGCCAGCGCGTCGGTCAGGCGCTTCATCACAATGACTCCGGCTCCGCTGCCAAAAACGGTACCATTGGCCCCGGCATCGAAAGCTCTCACGTGCCCGTCGGAGGAGACCACCCCACCGCCATCATAAATGTAACCGGCGCGATGTGGCACGCGCACCGAAACGGTGCCGGCCAGGGCCAGGTCGGTTTCTTCATTCAAAAGACTTTGCCGGGCGAGATGGATGGCGACCAAGGAGGTCGAGCAGGCCGTTTGCACCGTCATGCTGGGGCCGCGGAGGCCGAGCTTGTACGATATGCGCGTGCCGAGGAAATCTTTGTCGTTAACAATCAGCGTGGGGATGTAGTCTTCCGCGAACCGGCTGCTGAGGCCGCTGTTCATGAAGTAAGTGTTCATCGCCGAGCCGGTGAAAACTCCGACCCGTCCGGGGAAACGTTCCGGATCGCAACCGGCATCCTCGATGGCGGCATAGGCCAGTTCGAGCAGGATGCGCTGCTGCGGATCCATCGTGCCCGCTTCGCCCGGGGCGTAACCGAAGAATGTGGCGTCGAACGCGTCCGGTGCGTCCAAAACGGGCGCAGCCTTGACGTAATCCGACCGGGCCAGCAGGGCCGGCGAAACTCCTGCGGCGAGAATTTCCTGATCGGAAAGTCGGGCGATGGATTCCACTCCGCCGACGAGATTATTCCAGAACGCGTCAATACTTGACGCACCGGGGAAGCGGCACGCCATACCGACGATGGCGATGTCAAATTCGTGGTCCATCGGCTCAGGTGGCTTTCGCCCGGATCGTCGGTTCGGGCAGGGCCTTGCGATCGGCCTTGCCGTTGGCGGTAAGTGGAATCTGTTCCAGCTTCTCGAAATGATCGGGCACCATGTGGGCCGGCAGATAGCGCTGGAGATGTTGTTTGAGCTTCTCCAAGTCGATCTCCTGTTTGCAGACGATGTAGGCCACGATCAGAATTATGCTCTCGGAATATTTTTTCGTGGTGACCACGCAGTCGGCGATCCCCGGGAAGGCCTGGAGGGTGTTTTCAATTTCGCCCAGCTCGATGCGCAGACCGCGGATCTTGACCTGGTGATCTTCGCGCCCCAAGTACTCGATATTGCCGTCGGGCAGCCAGCGCGCCACATCGCCGGTGCGATAGATTCTTTCCCCGGGGACGGCGGGATTCTCGATGAACCGTTCTGCGGTCAATTGCGGATTGTTGAGATAGCCCCGGGCCAGACCGACTCCCGCGAGACAAAGCTCGCCGGTCTCACCGACCGGCATTTGCTTCCCGTCTTTGAGGATGTAAGTCCGGATGTTCTGAATCGGCCGGCCGATGGGAATTCGGTCGAATTCACCCTCGGCGGGACAGTCGAAATAGGTCACGTCAACGGTCGCCTCGGTCGGTCCATAGAGATTGGTGAGACGCCCGTTGGTGTTTTGGCCGATATTTTCGTTGAACTTTCGGACGTGGGCCGGGCTCAAGGCTTCGCCGCTGGCAAACACCCGGCGAATCGAGGTGAGGGAGGACTTCACCTTGTCGGGCTTGCCGTCCAGATATTCGAGAAAGACGTTGAGCATCGAGGGCACAAAATGCAGGACACTGACGCGGTACTTCTTGATGGTGTCGACCAGCGCAAGGGGAATGCGCTCTCCGCGCGGCATGAGCATGCAGACGGTGGCGCCCTCGAGGGCCCACCAGAAAATTTCCCAGACTGAAACGTCGAAGCAGAAGGAGGTTTTTTGCAGCAGGACGTCTCGGCCGTCGATGGGGTAGGCATTCTGCATCCATTTGAGGCGGTTGACGACCGAGTGATGTTCGATCATCACGCCCTTCGGCCGGCCGGTGGAGCCAGACGTATAAATCACGTAGGCGAGATCGGTGGGTTTGTTCACGATCACCAGGTTGCTCCCCGGGCCGTCATAGGTTTCCGGTTGCTCGAGATTAATGGTTTTGAGTGACGCCGGAGCCTTTTTCGCGGTGGCGGCATGGACGAGGAGCAGCTTCACCTTGGCATTCTCCAAGACGTAGCCGAGGCGCTCGGGCGGATCTTCAGGGGAAAGCGGAAGATACGCGCCACCGGCCTTGATGATGCCAAAAATGCCAATGATCATGGCAAAGGAACGTTCCACCATGATGCCCACGATTTCACCCGGCTTTACACCCTTATCGCGTAGCAGGTGGGCTACTTGGTTCGCCTGTTCATTCAGTTGAGCGTAGTTGAGAGTGGAGGTTCCCCAAAACTTGTCATGGTCGCACAGCACTGCGGACTGCAGTGGATTTTTCTTCACCTGGGCTTCGATCAACTCCTGGAGCGTGACATTGCTGGGATACTCCCGGCCGGTGCGGTTGAACGCGTCGATAGGGTCGAGGTCGGTGCTGGTCGGCTGGGACATGGTCTGAGCGAGGGGAAAGCTTAAAATCGGCCACTAAACGACTGATATGCGAAAAGAATTTGTCAGACGGCCGAAGTTGGGCCGGTTGAGATTTTGGCGGTCCGCTGTCGGCGCAGGGCGTCGGCGATGAATCCTTTGCCGAGGATGTATTCATGCACTTGGGTCGTGCCCTCGATGATTTCCATAATTTTGGATCCGCGGTAATAGCGGGCAACCGGCGAGGATTCATGGCAGCCGGAAGCTCCGCGGATCTGGACGGCATCGGCGGACGCGGCGACGACGGCTTTCGACGTGAAATATTTGGCGAGAAACGCCTTGGTGAAAGTATCCGCCAGATGATCGTCCTCCGCGCGGCAGGCGCTCCAGCAAAGCAGCTTTGCCGCCTCAAGATCGGTGCCCATTTTCGCGAGCATGGACTGAATCATCCCAAAATCGCCGACCCGTTGCCCGCTGACTTTGCGGGAGACCGCATAGTCGGTGCTTTCCTCGAAGCAACCGCGCAGCAGGCCAAGGGCCGAGCAGGCCGTGCTGAGCCGTCCGAATTGCAGGCCGATCGGGGCCACATGGGAAAAAGCGAAGCCGGGTTTGGCGACGATATTGGCCGCCGGAATGGCCACATCGTGGAAACGAAGTCTGCCCAGACCTGCGGCGCGAAATCCCATCAGATCCTTGATCGGTTCAATCTCAAATCCCGGGCTTTCTCGCGGCACGATGCATGCGACGGGCTTTTGTTCAAGTTTGCCGAAAATCAAAAATACTCCGGCCATCTGGGCGCAGGTGATCCATTTCTTTTCACCGCTCAAAATCAGGCCATCCCCTTTGTCGCTGCGACGGTATTCGGTGGTCATTGATTGCAGATCGCTGCCCACGCCGGGCTCGGTCAGCGCGAACGCCCCGATCATTTCCCCCTTCGCGAGGGGCGGCAGCCACTTCGCGCGCTGTTCTGCTGTGCCCCATTTCAGCACCGCCATGGAAAACATGGACTGAACCGTCAGAATCCCGGTGTAGGCGGAATCCTGCCGTCCGAGTGCTTCATTTAACAAACCGAAGGTAACCGCGTCCCAACCCTGACCGCCGAACTCAGTAGGAATACTTGCGCCCAGGTAGCCGGTCCGTCCCAACTGGGCCACTGCGGCGTCAGGGATTCGCTGGGCCTTGTCCCAATCGCCCGCGAGCGGAGCGACATTTGCGGCGGCGAAGGCCTGGAATTCCGCGTATTTCCGGTTTTGCTCTTCGCTGAGGAAACTGTTCATGGCGGTGGTTGCAGGCTCGGCCGGATTCGCTCAGGCGGTTTGGCCGTTTGATTTGCGCAAGACAAACGCCGTGGTGGCGCTGACCGATTTGAAGTTTTCGATGTCGAGATCATCCATCCCGATTTCGATGGCGAAGGTGCGTTCGACATACGTCATCAACTGGACGGCAAACAGGGAGTTGACGATGCCTGTTTCGAACAGGTTTTCATCGTCCCCCAGCGCATCGATGTTGATGGAACTGTTGATGAAGCTCCGGACGGATTCCTTCACATGTTTTGGATCGGGCGTGGTCATGGTTGAATTCGCGATGGTTAGTTTTGAGAGCCGGGGTAGACGTAAAATCCGCGCCCGCTCTTCCGGCCGCAATGGCCGGCATCCACCATTTTTCTCAGCAGCGGGCAGCAGCGGAATTTCGTGTCGTGAAATGAGTCGTAGAGCACATCGAGCGAGCGCATGACGGTGTCCAACCCGATGAGGTCGGCCGTTTCCAGCGGCCCCATTTTGTGCCCAAAGCATTTTTTGAAGATCGCATCGATCTGGGCGGCGGTGGCGAGACCATCCTGAAACACAAAGGCGGCCTCATTCATGAAGAGGTGGGAAATCCGGTTCGAAACAAAACCCGGCAAATCGCCCACCACAATCGCTTCCTTCTTCAATTGGCTGAAGAGCTGGTTGACCGCGGTGATGGTCACATCGGAAGTGTGATGTCCACGGATAACCTCCACCGTCGGCATCATGTGCACCGGGTTCATGAAATGCATCCCAACCACTTTGTCCGGACGCTTGGTGACGCCACCGATCCGGGTGACAGAAATGCACGAAGTATTGGCCCCGAAGCAAACCCCGTCGGGTGCGACCGTGTCGATCTTCTCGTAGATCGGCTTCTTGACGTCCCAATCCTCCGTGGCGTTTTCGACGATGAAATCGCAGGTCGCGAGGTCCTCCAGACGGGTCGTGAATTTAATGCGCGCGAGGGTGTCATCCCGGGTCAGCTTGGGCGCGCCCTTCTTCAGCATCGGCGCAAAGCGAACCGTCTGCAGAATGTGGGCTTTGGCGGACTCCAAGGCTTTTTCTGAGATGTCGACGGCGACCGCATTGATGCCATTGAGGACCAAGTCGACCACCACGCCCGAGCCGATGTTGCCGATACCGATTACGCCGACAGTTTTGAAATTCATGGAAGGGTTTTGCCGCTGAAATTGTTGGTTTGGATGCTCTGCTTTGAGCTTTTCAGCCGCGTTTGCGGAGGTGTTGTTTCCGCTTGGCCCCGCGTTCCATCGCCTGGTTCACCGGGCTGTCTGCGGTTTTGCCGGGCGCCAGCTTTTCACATAGCAGGCTGACGGTGGGGCACTCAAAGATGTTGATAATCGAAAGATTGAATTTTAACTCACGGCGAATGCTGGCTATGGTTTGCACGGCTTTCAACGACGTTCCGCCGGCATCGAAGAAATTGTCATTTAGGCCGATGCGGGGGTTCCCGATGGCTTTCCGCCAGATCCCGAGCATCCGGTCTTCCAGGGTCAGCGGCAATTCGGCATCAGCAGCGGGCTCGACGAATCCACTGGCCCGCAGCCGGTAGGTTTCAATGGCCGCGCACAGTTGTTTGAGGTCGCGTAGGTTATTGGCGATCTGCGGTATTTTTTCGTTCAATCCCGCGAGACCTGAGACCGTTAGTGAGGACGGGCCTGCTTCCGATGGCAAATTTTCCCCGGTGGACTTAGAGTCGGCCAAGGGGTGGTCTGGTTCATAGCGGACTGCGGACATTTTGGCAGCCGGGAATATGAACGACGTTCCTTGATCCTTCGGTTGCATAAATTCCGCGCCGACAGTCTTGATGAATTCCCAGGCGGGTTGATTTTTTTCGGTCGGTATGAAAGAAAGATCGATCCACTGTTTCCCGTGAGCCAACGCCTTCCGGCCAAGTTCGGCGAAAATCTGGTGCTCCACGCCCCGGCCGAGCACACGGCAGCTCAGGAGAAATGTATCGACTTCGTAGCGGTCCATTAGGTCTCGATAGAGCAGGAGTCCTACCATGCCGTAATCGCCGAAACGGTCGCGGACATTCACCGCGAGGCAACGGCCGGCGTCCTGATCCAGAAAGCGAATGATGTCGCTCTCGGAACGCCGGATGGAGGTGAAGTTGAACTGGTTCGTCCGAAGCGTGAGCTGGGAAACGCGGCCGACCTGATCGCGGGCAGGTCCGAAAATTTCCACCTGCAGTTGGAGCCCGTCGATGAAGTCTTTGAGCGTGGAAACGTTTTTGCGGTAGTTTTCTCGCTCGACGTTCTCCTGCGCTTTCTTGGTTCGCGTGCGGTCTTCGGCGGAGACAAACAAGTGATCAAAAGCCCAGGTGTGGTCGAGAAACTCGGGGAAACTTTTCGGATTGGGCGGCAGCAGCAGCGTGAGTGCCGCCGGACAATTGGTCTGCACCTCGGCACATTCGACCGGATTGTCATCAACGAAGATGATGCTTTCCAGCCCGAGATTGAGTTCACCGGCCAGCGACCGGATGTTTTCGGATTTCGGGGTCCAATTGATTCGCCAAGCGACGAGGTGCGCGCGTTTCAACACCATGCTAGGATTGTTTTCAAACACGGCCCAGACGTCGGCCTCGGTGTTTTTGCTGCAAAGACAAAGGAGCATGCCGGCGTCCATCTGCTGGATCATGAACTCCTGCAACGCCCGGTGGGCGGGGGTGACGACTACGCCGAGCGGTCCTTCCTCGCCGCAGACGCCCTGCCAGAGCGTGTTGTCGCAATCAAGTACGATCACCTTGTACGGCGACCGTCGTAAGCCGGCGAACTTCCGGAACAGGCTGGTACCAATGGCCGCAAAACCCTCGGGGGTGTAGGGAATGTGGCCCGCGTCATCGGCATGCGAATCGTGAAAATCGGCTGTCGGGTAGCGGGCAAGAATCTCCGCCGAACCGATTACATGAACCTGAGGGAAAGCACGAACCTGCTTGAGCAGGTGGTTTTCGATTTCAACCAGTTGCCGGTCGAGGACGGTTTCCTGCGCACTTTTGCGACCACCCGATGGACAGACGCACAAGATCGTCGGTGCGCTCGCGGACCCCGTGAACGACTCCATGGCTTGGACAAATTGATCGACCTTGCCTTGAACCTCGTCCCGCAGCGTGGCGTCCGGACTCGTTGCGGTCCTTGGTTCGGAGAGGTTGTTTTTCCGTGTGGCGTAGACATTGAACAACCCGGAACCCGTGAGGAAATTTTCTTCCTCGACCGCACACTGGAATCCTTGTTTCGACAAAATTTCCTGAACCTCTTCCACCATCTTCCGGGTGCGGTCGTGAACTTCGATCACCACCTGGTCGATCAAGGGCCAGTGGCTGGCGTCGATTCCACGCAGGATTTCGAGTTCACATTTTTCGGCGTCCACCTTCAGCAGATGCACCCGTTGGAGATCATTGTCGCGGATGATATCGGAGATGGACAGCAACGGGCAATCAAACGTCTGTCGATCCAGCCGGTCAGTCATGAGTTCATCGACATACTCATCGACCGACTCGGTGGTCCCGCCCAGCTCACTCCGCACCATGTTGGCCACGACGGCTTGGATCGCCTTCCGATCCTCTTTCTCGTCCGAATGGAAGCTGGAGAAAACCGACGATTTTTCATAAAAAGTCAGCGCAGCCGAACCGCGGCGTTCGGAAACGCCCACATTGAAGGGCAGGAGACCCGGGCCATAAGCAGCGCAGTTGGCTTGGAGCGCCCGAAAGGCGATCGGGCTTGGCTCGAAAGAGAGTACCGACGCGCCGGGCGAGCGACTGCGAACAAACAACGAAAACAGACCGATATTGGCACCGATATCGATGACGGTGGCGTCTTGCGGCAAACGGATATCATGCCGTAAGTAGACGCGGTCTTCGAAGATTTCCTTGTAAACGTATTCGGTTTCGTGGCGGTTCAGGTGCGCGACTTCGATGCCGTTGGGGAGGATATGCCGATTGAGGGTGCCAAAGGCCGATGTCGATTTTTCGGCGGTCAGTTCCAAGCCAACCGGATGGCCGGTTGTCGCCCAGTCTCGCAAATTGAGCAGGATGGCATTAAATCCATCTTTATTCCGGCGGAGCTGACTTTCTGGACTGAGCAGTTGCTGAAAGACCTGATTGTAGGGAGCGAAACCGACCTGTATTGGCAATCCAAGATAATCGCCCCAGAAACGTAATGAATCCTCGACCGGCTCGGCGGTGAACGTCGACGCCACGACAACCTCGGTCTTGGGCGCGGAGCCTTGTTCCCCCGTACCCGTTTTGTCCAGATAGGTAAACTTGACTCCCTGCAACCGCAGGAAGAGTTGGCCCGATTCGCCAAACACAGCAAGATCGCCCACTCCTCCGTTTTTTTGCGAATCGGACCCCGGCCTGAGATCGGTACGGACCCAGACCTCGCGGGGCATGTCGGAAGAGAGGATGTTGATCTCCTCTATGCCTTGCAAAATGAACGTGCGGCCTTGCTCAAGCAGAAAGGTGGAAAGCAACTGAGCCACTCCGTCCAATAGGATGGGATGCAGATGATGCTGCCCATTGTCGGTTTCATCCACAGGAACCTGTAGCCGGCCCAGCGCTTTTGCTCCCTCACGCCAGACCTCACGCAGACACTGGAACCGAGGGCCGTACTGATTGCCGTTTTTACTCAGCCGCCGATAGAAATCTGATTGATGGTAATTGTGCCCGGCCCGGATCTGGAAATCTTTGACGACAAAATCCGATTTTGATCCGCCTTGCGACCGGCTCTGATCGCTTGTGATTTCTACCCGGGCGCAAGGCGTTGAAGCCAATGGTTCGGCGCTGTCTCCGTTTATCTCTTGAAACGTATATTGAACCGTGTGTTCCCCGAGCGGTTGCACTCCAACGGTCAGCATGACGTCCCGATCGGACAGGATCACCGGATTGAGAAACGCAACATTTCTGACTATTCCGACGGTGGCTTGGAGAGATTCGCGATGAACACAAAGCGCCATTTCAATATAAAATGAGCCGGGCAGCACGACCATGCCTTGAAATGCATGGTCAGCGAGGTAGGGGAACGAGTTGATTCCTACCGAAAATGACGCGATCCCGGCACGCGCGGAAGATGCCGTATATTTGGTCAACTGACGGGTGGTGAATGGGCTTATAATATTCAAAGCGGATTTATCATGAGAAGCATATGGTGTTGACCCGTGACACAGGGGCGAGACCTCGTTTTTCAACTGTGAAATAATACTGTCAAGGTCCCAGTATGCTTTCATCCCATATTTTTGAGTTATCTAGTTGTTTTTTAGGTATTAACTTGGTTTTTGGGTGTAATCGAAGATTCATTGCGCGATGGAGAATAAGCAGGAATTTTCCCGGTAATTTCGGTGGCCGAATCTCCAAACAATAGATTTTATTGCAGGCATGGTCTTACACAAGTCTAGTATCCTGCCGTAGCAATGCATGTTTTATTTTGAAACGGGTATGATCAAATATATATTGTTTCCCGGAGCTCCTGCCGATTTTTGCTCCTGAAGCGTAGCGAAAACAGAAGCATTGGTGAATGGGTCGTTGTCAGTCCTTGACCATATGACAACGGATCACGAGATACTTGCCTCAAGTGCAAAGCTGTTTTAAACGGTAACTGCTCACCAACAGAATTTATGACGACTATGTCTTCATCAGCAGTTCCAGCCAAACTTGGTCGCCAGCCGACGCTCGATGGAATAAGAGGCCTTGCGATTCTTGCCGTACTCGCTGCTCACTTCGATTGGCCATGGCTTCCGGGTGGATTCTTGGGCGTCGATATTTTCTTCGCCCTGAGCGGATTCCTGATCACCACGCTTCTGCTGGATGAGCAGTTCGAATCGGGGGGGATTTCTCTGAGATATTTTTTCGCTCGTCGCGCTATCCGTCTCTATCCCGCGCTGGTCGCGTTGGTGATCGTGTCCACGGCATTTTCACTGCTATTCCACCACGAAATCAGTATGCGACAGGATCTGTGGAACGCGGTCGGTGTGCTCACCTATGAGGTTAACTGGCAGGACTTGGCCGACCCGAATGGCTGGCACGGTGGTATGCCCCACACTTGGTCGCTCGCGATTGAAGTGCAATTCTACATCGTTTGGGCGGTGACGATCGCCTTTCTGTCGCGTCGATTCGGTGCCGTGCAAGAGAGGTCGAAACTGTTAAATATACTGACGGCCATAGCGATCATCGTTGTCATTGCTTCGGCCGGGTGGCGGGCTGTGCTGTGGGTTCAACAGACCAGATGGCTGCGCATGTATCTCGGTACTGACACCAGATTGGATGCTGTTTTCATTGGTGCCTTGGCCGCGTTAATCCGGCTGCGCTTTCTCGCAGCACCAGAAAAGGTACGCTGGCTCACATCCACCGGGCGAATCGCGATTTCGATTCTCGAGTCGATTTGCGCGCTGGTGTTGGCGGTGTTGCTGGTGACGTTGCATTGGGAGAAGGCTTTGCCGGGTATGATTGCCTTTGCTCTGGCTGGCGGTGTAACTGCTGTGCTCATCCTCACGACCACCCTGCGTGCCGATTCGTTATTTGGCTGGGTACTCGGAGCTCCCGTCCTCCGGTGGTTTGGTCGGATATCCTACTCCCTCTACCTTTGGCATGTGCCGGTGGAAAAATTCGCCACTTCCCAGAGTTTAATCGCTCTTGGGCTGCCGCCCTTGGTTGCCGAGGGCGTCCGTCTGGCTGTAGCGATAATTTCCGGGGTGATTTCCTATCATTTGATCGAGCAAACCTTCCTTCGTTTAAAAAGACGTTTTGAGCCGTCCCTTTCCCAAGCAGAAGCCAATGGACCAACGGCCTTGCTTGAGCACGAGGTTCGTCCGGACACGGCAGTCTGAGTAGGTCCCGCAACCTTTGCGTCAACCGGCTTCTTTTGCCAATCCCAGAAAAAACCGCTGGCAAAATTGACCAACCATTGGCTGCAACGCAGATTGGTTTGTGTGATGTACGCTATCGGGTCCGCGTGGTCCTGTAACCAAGGCTGGTGAGCCGGTCAACTGCCTGCCGTCAATCGGGGCGACCCGAAGGAGCATGATGGGCCATAATGGCGGTCGTGGTCAGTCTGTCCACAATGTCCAGATAGACGTCTTTCATGGTGTCCCAAGAGTTAGCCTGGGCGTAGGCGAATCCATTGGCGGCAAGCTGTTCGCGATAGCCCGGATCAGTGAGGACTTTGCGGATCGCCCGTGCGCAATCTGCAGAATCCCCCGAGGTGAAAAATGCCGCATGAGAGTCCTTGAAATACAAACTGTCGATTTTCGTGCGGGACAGCACGACCGGGAGGCGTTGCGACATGAACTCCATGATTTTGGTGCTGTAGGCCTGGTCGCCGAATCCCTCCGCCCGCTTGGGCACAATCCCAATGTCGGCGTTGGCCATGACACCCGGGATCTGATCGATCTGCACGCCTTGAAAAAACTGGACGTTTTGCTCCAGCCCCAGGCTTTTGGTCAGGGCTTTCAGTTCCGGCAGGGTTGCACCTGTGCCGTAAATATGCAGTTCAATCTTGGGGAATTCACCGACAAGTTTCCCAATGGCGTTAACGGCAATGTCCAACCCCTGATGATAATTCAAAGACCCCGGATACAGGATGACGACCCGGTCATTGGAGCGGGTGCGTGGTTTGGGGGCAAACAGATCCAGGTCCACATTGTTGACCAAGGCCGTTACTTTTTGGACCGGAGCCGACCGCCCGATGATGGTTTTTTTCCAAATATGGTTGGCGATGATGATATGGTCGGCGAACCGGCACGACCAATTCTCAACCAGACGCAGTACGGCGGCGACCGGTGATTTTTGACCGATTTTGAACTTGGATTCGTACAGCTCCGGCACGATGTCGTGGATGTCGAGTATGACGGCCGAACCGCGCAGTTTCAGACGCAATCCGGCGAAGACGAGAAAATCCGGGATGTTATGGATGTGGAGGAGATCGCAACCGTTGGGGTGGCTCCTGGGGCCGAGAGCGGCCAGAGCTTTGAAAAAAAAGCGACTTTGGCGCCAAGCATAGCTTAACTTTCCGGCTTCGTTTCTGACTCGTGATTGCAGCCGCTTGATCTCGACTCCGTTGAAGGTCTCCCAAGTGCCGGCCCGGACCTGTTCCTCATAACCCAGGCTGAATACCCGCACGCGGTCGCCACGGCGGGCGAGGGTTTCGGCATAGCGGCGGACTCGGTTGTCGGAGTTGTAGTAACTGTATGTGAGCATGGTCACCTGCCTAGGCGGGCGCGCCTGTTTGGGCCGGAATGGCCGGCAGTAGGCGGCTATTTCCCTGGGCAAGGCCGACCAGTAACGACCGGCGTATTCCGTGCGGATATGTTCGAGGAAGTCCCGGTAATATTGGCAGGGGAATTCAAAAACGCTGGGAGCATGGCCCGGCATCGCCATATAGTCGGGATGGGTATCGAGCATGGCCATGCCCCCTTTCGCGGCCAGCCAGCGCAGCTTCTTGGTCCAGGTGTCAATGCCTTGCTGCTTCAGAACAATGAACAGGTTGTAGTCCTGCACCAGTGTATAGGGCAGCTCGATGTAGCCCTCGGAAGAATCGCTTGGTGCGTGGGCCTTGCCGGGAAAAACATCGGCTTCCGGATCAGGTCTTGGCACCCAAAATGGAAATATTGTCTGTACGCCGTCCGGTTGAGGTTCGAACGGATCAACATCAAAGGTTGAGGAGTCGTATTCGATATCCAGGTCATGCAGCCAGTCCAGTTTGTGCAGCATGAAACCGGCGCGAAAGCCCACTGCCCCCCAGGTCTTGAGCTGCTGGTTGATGGCCACGGCATCGCGTTTGAAGTCATCGCGGGATTGAAACAAGGTGCCATCATGCCGCAGATCATGCACTCCGACCTCGAAGCCGTTGGCCCGCAGCCAGGAGAGCAGTTCTTCAGGCACTTTGTATTCACCCTTGGGTATAAAATTAAACGAGGAACGAAAGCCGTACTCCATTTCGATTTCGGCCAGCTGGCGGCACCGGTTTAATCCGCGCAGGCCCTCGACGTCGTGAGTCAGGATTACCGGAAATTGCCTGCCGCCAGGCCAGCCCGGCCAGTCTTTCGGTTTGTTCCCACCCGGTTCATAAATCGGCCAGAAATCACCACAGCTTTTGAAGATCGGCCTCGCCCGAACCCGCCGCAATGCCAGTCTGATTCGTCCAGGGAGGAATGGCTTGATCAAATAATAGGCGCGTTGGCTAAGCATTGGGGATGATTGGATTCATCCTAGATCTTTGGCCAGAAAAATTGCGAGAATGGACAGGTTGATGGGCGGGAGATGGAATCCGGGCTTAACCCCGGCGGATTTCGGAGCCCTTGAAACGGATGATCGTGCGGTAGACTTTCTTCAGGCGGCAGGTGATTTTGCCGGTTTTCTGGTCCACGGATTCGGGGATCTCGATGCGATGCACGTCCACCACGGCATGGTAACCGCGCTCGGAAAAAATGTCGATGAGCATGGCGAGCGCATCGGTTTCGTGCAGACAGGGATCTTCGCTGTTGATGTTCGAGTGGCCGGAGAGGGCGTGGCGCACGACGATCGGCATCATTTTTTTCTCAATGAGCTGGATAACCCGGCCGAAGAGTTCGGGCTGCGTGAGGGCGTAGGTATCGAGCCGCTTGACCAGCTCCTGCCGGGCGTGCACCACAATCTCGCTGGCGAGCGGGATCGAGCGGAGCAGGGAAAACGTGTGCGGGTCGAGTTCCAGCGAGCTTTGGTACTCGAGCTCCTTGAGAATATTCTCCTCCACCTCGGAGATCGGGCCCTGGGCGTTGATCAGATGGTAGTGAAAATT
>CAZIQP010000007.1:54624-56912 GCA_964541315.1 uncultured Opitutaceae bacterium | reverse complement strand
TTTCTCGGTGATGTCCTTGGCGGTCTCGTCGGTGACGGCGCCCCAGAGGAAGATCTTCCGCTGTTCGAGGAATTTGCGCTGGATCTGCGCTCCGATCGGGCCGGGCGTCTTGCTGCCGCTGGTTTCCTCGTGGTCATCATCCTCATCATCGAGGCGGGGGGGGACGGGATTCTGGCATTGGGAATGAAGATTGGAGAATGACATGGGGAGAAAGCTGAGCGGGATTTGCCGTTTTGCGAGTAGTTTTTGTGGACAGGGTGTTGCCAAACCCCATCGGCCCAATCAGGTTCCCGGTCAAGTGAAAGGAAGCGTCCAACGTCTTGCAGGCCAGATCGTCGATCTCCATCGGCGGCGGATATTTCCGGGGGCGGTGGAGTGGGGCGGGGGTCATATCCGACGGATCATCCCCGACCACCGTGTGCGGGAGAAATGGTTCATCGCTCCAGGCTTTGTCGATGCCCACATCCACATCGAGAGTTCGATGCTTCCTCCGGCGGAGTTTGCGCGTTGGGCGGTGCGGCATGGCACGGTGGCGACCGTGTCCGATCCGCATGAAATCGCCAACGTCCTCGGCGTCGCTGGCGTGGACTGCATGATTCGCGAGGGCCGGCGCACCCCGTTCAAGTTCAACTTCGGCGCCCCGTCCTGCGTGCCGGCGACGGGCTTTGAAACGGCCGGAGCCACGCTTGATCCCAAGGCGGTGGCGAAACTGCTGGCGCGAAAAGAAATCAAGTGTCTCAGCGAGGTCATGAATTTTCCCGGCGTGCTGGCCGGCGACCCTTCGCTCAAAGCCATGATCGTCGCAGCGAAAAAACTGGGCAAGCCCATCGATGGCCACGCTCCCGGACTGCGCGGGGCTCGGGCCCTCGCTTATGCGCAAGCCGGGCCTTCGACCGACCACGAGTGTTTCACCCTCGGGGAAGCGCGGGACAAGCTGGCGGCGGGCATGAAGATCCTGATCCGCGAAGGTTCGGCCGCGCGTAATTTTTCCGCTTTGGCACCACTGCTCAAAACCCACCCCGAGCGCTGCATGTTCTGTTGCGATGACCTGCATCCCGATCTGCTCATGGTGCGGCATCTCGACGAGCATGTGCGGCGGGCGCTTGCTGCCGGCGTTGATAAATTCGATGTGCTGCGCTGCGCCTCGGTGAATCCGGTCGAACACTATGGGCTTGATGTCGGATTGCTCCGTGAAGGTGATCCGGCGGATTTTATTGTCTTCGAGGGCTGGAAAAAATTGAAAATGCGCCGCACCTATCTGCGCGGGGAATTGGTGGCACGCGATGGACGCAGTTTGTTGCCGCGCCAACCGGCGAAAACACCGAATAAGTTTAAAGTGCGACCGCGAAAGATCGGAGAATTTGCCGTGACGGTAGCGGCAGGGCGAGGCATCCCTGCCGAGCCGACGGCACACCGGGATGGTTCGCCCTGCCAGCTCAACGTCATCGCAGCCCGCAACGGCCAGCTCATCACGCGCCACCTGCAAATAAAAGCGCGCGTGTTGGATGGCTCGATCATGGCTGATCCCCGGCGCGATATTCTCAAGATCGCGGTCGTCAATCGCTACGCCCCTGCGGCCCCGGTGGCGGTGTCGTTCATCAAGGGCTTTGGCCTGAAAACCGGTGCGCTCGCCTCGTCGGTGGCGCACGATTCGCACAATATCGTGGCGATCGGCGTGGATGACGCTTCGCTCTGCACGGCGGTCAATCTCGTGATCAAGTCACGGGGCGGAATCAGCGTGGCGGGCCGTGGCCGACGGATGGTGCTGCCGCTGCCGATCGCCGGGCTGATGTCCGGCGGTGACGGCCGGTCGGTGGCGCGACGCTACACCGCGCTGGATGTTTTGGCCAAGGAACTGGGCTCCCGCCTTGACGCACCATTCATGACCCTTTCATTCATGGCCCTGCTGGTTATCCCCGATTTGAAACTGAGTGATCGTGGTCTGTTTTCGGCCAGGCAATGGGGATTTGTGCCGGTGGAGGAACCGGCCAAATAAATTGGACCTTCCGGCCGGGTTGCGCTTGTCAGCCCCGGCCTTGCTCCCTCAATTTTGCCGCTTACCCCGCGATGTTATCCCAAATTAAAAAACTATTTGGCGCCAAGGAAAGCGGCCTGCTGGTCGTCATTTTGATTCTTGGAGCACTGATCAGCGCCTTCAGTGGCACGGTGCGATTGCCGGTGTTTGAGCGGGGGGCTGATGGCGTACGCCAACGGGTATTCGTTACCAACGGGTCGGGTGAGCGTGTCCCGGCGGTGGTGGAAAAAAACAAATTTCTCAACGTGCAGAA
>CAZIQP010000007.1:0-54524 GCA_964541315.1 uncultured Opitutaceae bacterium | reverse complement strand
CTTTTCAATGGAGGGCTTACCGTAGCCATCGGGGTGCATCCTTTCATCATCACCCTGGCCTCGATGTCGATTTTCCGGAGTGTGGCGTTTGTGGCCACGAACGGTCAGACGATCACCGACTTCCCGGAAGGTTTCCAGAAGTTTGTCCAGATGAAGATAGGCGACGACCTGAGTGTTATTCCGGCACTGCTCATGGGCATCGTACTCATTGTGGGCTTTATTTATCTGGCCCGCCTGGCCACTGGACGGAGAATTTATGCCGTCGGGGGCAATGAACTCGCGGCGCGGTTCAGCGGCATTCGGGTCGAGCGGGTGAAGCTCGGCGTCTATATGCTCGGAGCCCTCACTGCGGGCGTGTCTGCGCTCGTGAGCATCGGCTATTACGGGGCGGGTGGTTCAGGCGATGGTCAGGGTTATGAGCTCAACGTCATTGCCGCATGTGTGGTCGGTGGCACCAGCCTTTCTGGTGGCAAGGGTTCGGCGTTGGGGGTGGTGCTCGGAGCGCTGTTTATTCAGATGATCGAGGCCGGCATCGTGACAGTCGGTATCCCGCAGGAATATAAGGGCGTTATTATCGGTGTCGTGATTATTGCGGCCGTCGCTTTGGAGAAAATCAACACCTCGCTCACGCAACGCCGCCTCTGACCCTGGCCAACACTGAACCACTCCTGGAAATGATGGTCTCCATTTTGCACAAAAAACTCCCATGAAAAAACTCCTCATCACTCTCGCCAGCGCATTGTTTGCGTTTGGTGTGTCTGTCCGCGCTGCGGATGCTCCGCGTACGATTACCATCGGTCTGGTCGCCAAGTCGCAAGGCAACCCCGTCTTCCAGGCCGCCCGTGTCGGGGCGGAAGATGCCGCCAAGGAACTCAGCGCCAAGCACAACGTGAAAGTCAAAATCGATTGGCGGACACCCAACGAGGAAGATGCGCAGAAGCAGGCTGATGCGATCGAGCAGCTCGTGCTCGTCGGTGCCGAGGGCATAGCGGTCAGTTGCTCCGATGCGAGCAAGCTGACTGGTGCGATCAACCACGCAGTCGAAAGCGGTGTGCCCGTCGCCACCTTTGACTCTGATGCACCCAAATCCAAGCGTTTCGTCACGTATGGCGTCGACGACATCGAATGCGGCAAGCAGACGATGGAAGAACTCGCCAAAGTCATGGGCGGGAAGGGCGTCGTTGCCATCCTTGCCGGCAACCAGAATGCCCCGAATCTCCAGCGCCGCGTTCAGGGCGCCAAGGAAGCCGCGAAAAAATATGCCGGCATCAGTATCCGCGATGTCTATTATCACAAGGAAACCCCGCAGGATGCCGCCGCCAAGGTCGAGCAAGTCATGCAGGCGAACCCTGACATCACCGGCTGGTGCATGATCGGTGGCTGGCCGCTCTTCACGGAGAATGCGCTGAAGTGGCAGCCCGGCACCGTGCAATGCGTGGCTGTGGATGCGTTGCCCGCGCAGCTTGCCTACATCCGCAGCGGTCATGTGCCCGTGCTGCTCGCGCAACAGTGCTACGAGTGGGGTCATCGCAGCGTAGAGCTGCTCTTCAACAAGATCGTGCTCAAACAGGATCCGCCCGCGGTGAAGGAAATCAGTCCGTTGATCCCGGTGACGAAGGCCAACGTCGACGCCTTCGCCAAGAACTGGGAGAAGTGGCTGCCGAAGTGATTGGCCGAATGACGTAGAGAGTGGCGGGTAGCGAGCATAGGGCTGCGTTGCTTTTTCTACCCACTACTCGCTACCCGCTACTTCCGACATGGCCTTCCTTGAATTCAGTCAGATCACCAAACGCTTCCCGGGTGTGCTTGCGCTTGACGGGGTCAGCGTCGCGATTGAGCGCGGCACTTGCCACGCTTTGATCGGGGAGAATGGAGCGGGCAAGAGCACGCTCGGAAAAATTCTGGCGGGCGTGTACACCGCCGATTCCGGCGAACTGCGGCTTGACGGGAAAGTGATCCGTCCGACGACACCGCTCATCGCCCGCGAGCTCGGCATTGCGATGGTGCATCAGGAACTGGCGTTTTGTCCCAATATGACTGTGGCGGAAAATCTCTGTCTCGGTGATTTGCCACGCGGGGTGTTAGGCTGGGTGGATCGGAGTGCGCTGCGCACCCGGGCGAAGGCGATGCTCGCCGCGATCCATGCCGACATCGATCCCGATTCGCTGATCGGCTCCCTCTCGACCGGGCAGGAGCAACTCGTCCAGATCGCCGCGGCGGTGGGCACCGGCGCGCAGGTGATCGTCATGGACGAGCCCACCAGCTCGCTTTCGGCGGGCGAGACGCGCGAACTTTTCCGGCTGGTGCGAGATTTGAAAACTCGCGGCATCACCATGATCTATGTGTCGCACCGCATGGAGGAACTTTTCGCCCTGTGCGATGGCATCACGGTGCTGCGCGATGGCCGGCATGTTTCGACCGGGCGCATCGCCGACACGACACCGCCAAAAATCGTGGCACAGATGATCGGCCGCGAACTGCTCGTGCAGACCCCGCAACACCTGAACCGAATGCCGGGCGAGGTGCGTTTGCAGGCGACGGAGCTGTCCCACCCCCGTCGGTTTAAGCATATCCATTTACAAGTGCGATCGGGCGAGATTGTGGGTCTGGCCGGCTTGGTCGGCGCGGGTCGCAGTGAAGTGGCCCAAGCCATTCTGGGGCTCGATCCACAGGCGACCGGTCAGGTGACAATACGGGGGAAACTGCTGCCACCCGGTTCAATAAAAGCCGCGTTGGCGGCGGGCGTTGGACTCGTGCCGGAGGATCGCAAGCGCCAGGGTCTCGTGCTGGGGCTGAATTGCCGGGAAAACACCTCGCTCGCGGCGTTGCCCTTGCTCACGCGTTTTGGCTGGGTGAACCGGAGCGCAGAGCGCGACATGGTCGGCGAATTTTCCAGCCGGTTGCGGGTGAAGGCACCGACGATAGAGACCGGGGTCGCGGCGCTCAGCGGTGGAAATCAGCAAAAAATCGCACTCGCGAAGTGGCTGGCGCGCGACTGCTCCGTGCTGATGGTCGACGAGCCCACGCGTGGCATCGACGTCGGTGCCAAGGCGGAGATCTACCAGTTGCTCGACGAGCTGGCCTGCGAGGGCCGGGCGATTTTGATGATTTCCTCGGAGCTGCCCGAGTTGATCGGACTTTGCACCCGCATCCTCGTGATGCGCGAAGGCCGGCTGGTGGGCGAGGTCCTGCGCGCCGACTTCAGCGAAACTCGCCTCATGGGCCTGATGTCCGGCGTGGCGGCAGGGTAGGCCTGTCTTTTACCGCAATCTGGTCGTCCCATATTGGCTGATTCCGAGCCATGCGCTCAGATTGCGACCGCCGGGCGCTCGCGTCCTTTTTGTGATTTTTTTCGAGAATGGCGGCGGCGTTTTCATCGGCAACAGCATTGCCTTGGAGAGAAGATGAAGATTGGCAGTCCAACCCTGATGAAACGGGCCGCGCGAGAGGCCGGAACCGAGTCCAGAATCAATGCGCCAGGCTGGTCACATTCAGACCGACCACCAGGGAACCAATGGGTTTGCCTCCGTCGAGAACCGGCACCGATATTTGGATCTGCCGTTGCCCACTGGACTCATCAAGCTCGATGGGGCCCTGCCAGTTTTTCCCGGTCATTGGTACATCGTGTTTCGGCTTTCCCTTGTGGCACCAGTTGGTGGTTTTGGCGAGAAAACCGACTTTGAGGCCGGCGGCATCGGAAACAAAGGCCTCGGCGACCCCTTCGCTTTTTTTCGATTTAAGGAACTGGCCGACGGGGTTTTTTTCAAAGCTTCGAACGAGGGGATCCAGTGCCGCGAGGGTCTGCCATTTGTCCTGGGTGAGATCAGCCTGGCCGGCAGGGACAGAGGCATTATGAGCACGGACGCCTTCCACTATGACCGGATCAGCGGCCCATGCGGCGCAGATTTTGAATTGTTCGTCGATCTTGGCTTGTGCTTCCGGGGAGACACCGAACGCGGATGGCAGAATCTGGCTGAACATCCAGATGATGGCTATGAGTGGCAGGCGAGTTTTCATGAGATTTGATGCGGAAAGAAATCAAAACCATATCCGCGCGCGGCCCATGAACTGAATGCAGGGAGGCGTGGGCGAGGGTTGCTTGCCAGCGAGGGGATCGAGGAGAGCTTCAGGTCGCTACCCTTCGGGAAACAGTCTTGGCAGAGGGACGGTTTGATCATGGTGTTTAAGGAAGAGATATTCCGTAACGTGCCTATCGGACCATAGGCCGGCTTCTTAAGCACCGTGATTCTATTTAGGTAAACGTGGTCTTGGTTCAGCGGTAGAAGCTCACAGCCAAACCCTTAATCAGCAGGATGCCTTACTGGCACGGCAAGGAGCCACGATGGACAAAAGGGGAATGTCGCGCGGCGTGGCCAAGCCGTGATGATCGGGCCGGGGTATCCGACGGAAGCTTCGGGATTGCAATGTCGGCGTGTAGGTGCGGGAACCGAGAACAGCCGTCATAGATCCATGCCCGTTTTCAAAAATCAGGATGGGTTGACCCAGATTGCCAAAATGCACTGGGGCCGGACAATCCGCAAATTCACGGGCAATGCCGAGTCTTTTGGAACCGTCAGTTTAGGCCGGAGGAATATAGAGCAGCCACAGTCTCGGGCTCATGAAAGTGTTGAGCTGGCAACTCGGCAAGTCCGGGAAAATGCTTTCGCGGACACCCAGGATTCGACCGTGAAAACCCGTCTGAAGCGTGGCGAGGCACGTGGGTGTGATGGCATCATAATAATCAACGAGCACGACCAGCACCGGTTCATGATTTTTTATGGTGGACGCTATTTCCCGATAATTTTCAGGATGAAAACTGACATTGAACATCCGTACCACTTTGCCTTTGAGATTTCCTTTCATCCGAACGAGTGCCGCATCTTTCTCGACCTGTTCGCGCCCGGAGAAGACCTGAAACACGATTTTCCAAGAACAAACCGAGGGAACGGCCAGGGTGACGGTCAGGAAAAACACCGCCAAAACCGCGCGGTAATTGTGCAGGATTGCTGTCTGACGGATGACGGCATCGAGCAAAAACTGAGTTCCCACACCGAACCACACCACAGCGATCGGCAGAAAAGGACTATAGCTGCGTTCCGTGAAAAGGGCGTGTCCCCCAAAGACAATCAGGGCAGCGGCCAGCGGCAGCAGCATGAATCCGGCTTTCCCCCATCCGGTGATTCGGATCATGCGGCCGAAACCAAGGGCTGTTACCGCGATGAATCCCCAGCCCAGAGTGCCTTGCAGATAGGCCAGCGCCGCGTGGATGCTCGGCTCCATGTCCGGCCGAGTGTAGGGCGGCATCGGGGTGTTATACTCCTTCGCCAATTCCGCCAAACCAAAGAGGAATTTTTGCGGTTGGGCGACGCCCCAAGGCACGCCAATGGCAAAGCCCAGGACGCAGCCTAATCCAAGCAGAGACACGGGAAGCCAGTGCTTTTCCCTATTTCCTTGTGAGCCTTTCGCTGAGGTAAACAACAAGAGTAACAACAAGGGTAGTGCGAGCCCCATGCTGGCCTTGCACGCGATCATCCATCCTGCAAGCAAGCCTGCGGATAAAAGCCGGCCACGCTGGCCTGGCGCATTGTGCAACGATAACCAGAGCAGAATCGCCATCCCCGCAGTCAGCATCGCCTCACAGCGCAGATAATGGGCATCATGCACCAGGAGAGGCAAAATCGCGGCGGCGGCGGCGGCGGCGAGGCCCGCAATCTCACCGTCCGTTTGGCGTGTGGCGCAGGCAATGGCCCCGATGAACACCACGCCCAGCACCCCATTGAGGGCCCGAAGTGGCCCAAGGTGATCGGCCCAATCGATGCCAAACAATGAGATCAGGCTTTTCCAGAAATACAGGAGATAGTGATAGGATGAAAAATTGTACTGATCGTAATGCCAGCCCGCATCGATTTCACTCTTGATCCAATTGGTGTCCCATTGATCGGGAAAACTCAGGCTCTTGACCACCGCCAGCGCCACCCGCTCGTCCGGGTTGGAATAATTTTGATCAATATAGGCGACACGCAGCACCACGCCCAAGAGCATCAGCAATCCGAGCAAAGCAAAAAAACAGCGTGACGACTTTGCTAAAGCTGTGCTCGCAGGCTCGGCGAGCACTGTATTTCCCGTTGGGAAAACGGTGCTAGGACTATGGGGTTTGGTCTGGTCCATGCGGGCCAAGGGTTTGATCTGAGGACCGATTCAAGTGATCGGCGAGCGATTGCATCGATCGATTGTTGTGCCAGAACGGCTAGGGTGCAGGCGAGTCACTTCGCCGGAAGATAGAGCAACCACAGCCTTGGACTGATAAAAGTGTGCAGTGAACAGGGTGGCAAATCAGGGAAAAGGCTTTCGCGATGACCCAATATGCGGGCATGAAATGGGCCCTGCAAAATTGCAAGACAGGCGGGAGTTATGGTGTCATAGTAATCGATGATCACGATGAGTATGGCATCCTTTTTACTGACAAGGTTTTCGATTGACCGGCAGTTTTTATTGGAAAATCTCGCTCCGATTAAAACCATGGTTTTTCCGCCCAGCGGGCCTTTCATCCGTTCAAGGGCGGCGTCTTTCTCGATTTGTTCGCGTCCCGAGAACCCTTGGAAAACAATTTGCCAGGAATAAATCACGGGAGGCGCCAGGGTGCAGAATAGCAATATGACCAACAAGACGGGGCGAAGGTTGTGCAGGACGGCAAACTGTCGGATATCGACCTCGCTGACGAATTGTATGCCGGCGCCAAAGCATACCAACATAATCGGCAGGAACGGGCTGTAACTGCGTTCGGTGAAGAGGGGGTGTCCGCCAAAAACAACAAGTGCAGCCACCACCGGCAGCATCAGCAGTCCGGCTCGCCGCCACCCAGTCAACCGAAAAACATGGAGAATGCCCAAGCCTGTGACCGCTAGAAATCCCCAACCTAGGATACCCATCATATAGGCCAAAGCCATTGGGTAACTGGGAGCCATATCCTGACTCGTATAGGGCGGCATCGGCATTCTGTATTCTGCGGCCAATTGCGCCAAACCAGAGAGGTACTTTTGCGGTTGGAACACACCGAAAGGCACGCCAATGGCAAATCCCAAGATGCAGCCCAACCCGAGCAGGCAGGAGGGACCCAAGTATTTCTTCCAACTTACTTGCGCCTCATCCGCTGCGGCAAATAGCAATGGCAGGAGCAGGGGCAGTGCCAGCCCCATGGTGGCTTTGCTTGCCATCATCCATCCCATGATCAGGCCTGCGGCCAAGAGTAGCCATCGGGGGACTGGGTTGCTGCGTAGCGAAAAACAGAGCTGGGTGGCCACGCCGGCCGTGAGCATCGCTTCACAGCGCAGGTAATGCGCATCCTGCACCAGGAGCGGCAGAATTGCGGCGGCGACTGCGGCGGAGATGCCGGCAATTTCACCGATCAACTGGCGGGTGGCGCGCGCGATGGCAGCAATCAAAACGAGGCCAAGCAGCCCGTTCAGTGCGCGCAAGGCACCGATATGATTTACCCAGTCGACGCCGACCAGCGAGATCAGGCTTTTCCAGCAATACAAAAGATAGTGGTAGGAAGAAAAATTATACTGATCGTAACGCCAGTATGGCTCGGTCACGCTAAGAACCCAGTTGGTATCCCACTGGTTGGGGAAACTCAGATTCTGCACGACCGCCCGGGCTACCTGCTCATCGGGATTGTAGTAATCGCGATCAATATAGGCGACGCGCAGCGCCAATCCCAGAAGCATGATGAGTGTTAGCGCCCAGCAAAACTGCAGAGAGGGAGTGATTGCCTTGGAGGGATCGTTCCATTGGATTTCCGGTCCTTGTTCGACTCCGGTCTTTATGGCGTTCGGACGATCCAGACGGTGGAAATTCATGGAGAGACACTGTATTGGATAAAATGACTGGGACAGGAAGGATTTCGTCTCAGTACCTCAGTTTGTCAGGCCGCGCGGCCCAGGCTTGAAAAGTCACAATGGCTTCGTTGTGAAGCAACGGTTGCATCTGGAGAACGCGTTGCTCGGGCGGAAGCGCCACTTGCTGGTAGATCATTTCGTCGTCGAAGCCGATATTCGCGGCATCCTTCCTGGTATTGCCGAAAAAAACTGTGGGGATCCTTGCCCAGTAGATTGCCGACAAACACATGGGACAGGGCTCACAACTCGTGTAGAGCGTGCAGTCGGCGAGCCGAAATGTTTTGAGCGTGGCGCCGGCATCGCGAATGGCGATGATTTCAGCGTGCGCAGTCGGATCATTGTTGGAGGTGACAAGGTTCTGGCCCCTGCCGACGATTTCTTTTTCCCGCACCACGACGCAACCGAAGGGTCCGCCCCTGCGTCCGGATGAACCTGCGTGGGCCAGCGCGATGGCTTCGCGCATGAAAAATTCGTCGCTCATGAGAGATTCGGATAATGGGGACGAAAAATTCCCAAGTGATCTAGTCCAAGGCCGGACCACTCACAGCTCGAAAATTTGTCTGGCAGATTCATAGGGCGCAGGGCGATTAGGTCCTTTGAACAGGGAAATTTTGTCGAGTCACCTCTGCATAATCAAATGACTTGGAGCGAATGGGATCAGTAGCATTGAAGAATCGTGATCGAGAAAATCGTGTCAGAGCAATTGGCCGACACGAGTTATCATGGGAGTAATCGGTAATGAGTGGAATATAACTAACCGACGTTCTTAAATAAAACAGACAAAGAAAATTGTTTTATATAATTATGATATGAAACAACTTATTATATATCAAGCCCATTGACTGGGTAGCCAGATGTTATGAGTAGGTAAAAACACCTACATCAATACGATTAAGATTGGGGTGTACGCCTTTATTTAAAATATAAGCCCCAGCTTCAAATCCAACTCTTACCCACGTTATACCCATGAAAACTGCAAAAATCCTCGGTTGTCTCCTTATGTTAGTTTTGTCGGCTACCATCGCCCACAGCGCGGATGATATGCCTGTACTGCGTATCCAGTCGTCCCGGTCCATGAAAATCGCGGTCATTAATAACGATCAAAACAATCCCGCCAATGAGCGTCTGCATAAAGCCCTGGCTGCCAGCTTGGGTTTCGAGATCAGCATGTGCTATCATACTCCGGTCCCGATGAAATCTGTGGAGGTCAGTGCCCAAGAGGCCTCGCAGGGCTTGAGCAGCGGGACCTATGACATGGTGGTGGTGATCGGTGGTGATGTTCCTTCGGCCCTCCTGAACAGTGATTTCAAACGTCTGAAAGCGGTGCCCACCACGGGCAACACCAGGCACAATGTAAATCTGCTGGTGCTGAAGGATGACAATACCTTGTCCGAGATGCTCGACGAAAAATTCGCTTCAGTCTTAAATGAGCGTTTCTTCCAACTTGCTTTCGCCACCTACCGCAAATCGTCCCTCGGTTTGGAAAAGACCGAATGGAATGTTGCTTCAGCCGCTACGCAATAAGCCTCTTCTGCCTCTAGTCAGCGCCCCCTCGGTGCAATAAAAAAGGCCGGTCCAGGTGACCGGCCTTTTTCTTTGGCGGTGTAGCCCGTGAACCTGACGGATAGAAATGAGTGCGCCATGGCCATGTTCGCAGGAATACGCATGGAAGTTTTTTCCGATCCTGACCGTTATCACCCGGGCAAGCATGCCTTTGTTGATATGAAAATACTGGCGTTGCCATGGCGTCGAAGCAGCCTTCTTCGATCTGCTGGCGCCGGTGGAGTTGCCGAGGAAAATCGTGGTATTGGGCTGAAAAGTTGTCCGGCTTGGAACTTACGCCGATCCAGTTGCTGCCGTGATTCACCCGTCGTATGTCCCGTCAGACAAACTCGTCTGACTGATCTGCAGCCTTGGCGCCGATTCAGTCAAGCCGCTCCAGCATCACGTGGCGCAGTTCAAATGGCGTGCCTTCGAACTGAAAGCCAACGCGGCCGGCGGCGGGCTGGGCGGCGGTGACTTTATTTTGCAACACACCGTTGATGGTCACCTCGATGGTGCCATCGCGGCAGAGGATATCGCAGGAGTTCCATTCGCCGGCGGGTTTCTCACTGTCTGGCGCCGTATGAGGGCGCTGGGGGATTTTTTGATCCGGGGCGAGCGGCTCGGCAAAACCTGCTCCAGCCATGGGCAGCAGATCGCCCACGGATTTGTTTTTGGTCTGAACCTGAAGACACAGCGGCCAGGCCCGGTCTTTCGGTCCCGAACTGATGTGGAGCAACACCCCGCTGTTGCCCGCTTTGCCCGGCCAGCGCCATTCGGTGTGAAGCCGATAGTTTTTATAGGCAGCCATAGTTGTGATATAGCCGATGGGAGAGCCGGCCGCAGCGATGACTCCGTCGGGCAGGATTTTGCAGACGGCCCCGATGTCGGTCGCAGGTGAGGTTACAAATTCCCAGCCGGAAAAATCATGGGCATTGAACAGATCGTCGGCCGGTGCGGCGCAACTGATCGCAGCCAGCACGGAAAAGAGACACAGGATAAAAATCTGGGGGCGCACGGGAAAAGCCTATGACAAGTTTGGGTGGGAAGTGGAGGATTATTCGCACATGGATTAATTGCAGAGTGTTTGACGATTTAACTCCGTCTGATGACGCTTTTGTCAGAAAATCAGGGAAGCATCCAAGTCGGGGTTTTCCGCTGCTGGCTGGAGAGAGGGTGAAAAGTAAAAGTCGGAAATTTAAGCATCATCCGGCATGCGGCTTGCTTCGGTTGAGGCGTAACACGCTCCATTCATAACGTAACACTAACCCCCTCCTTATGCACCTCCTCCGTCAGATCACCTGTCTCAGTCTTCTTTCCCTCACCGCCTTGGCGTCCTCTCTCCAAGCCGCTCCACTAAAAATCGCCTACAGCGACTGGCCTGGCTGGGTTGCCTGGGAAGTGGCCATTCAGAAAGGCTGGCTGAAGCAGGCCGGCGTGGATGCCGAATTTCTCTGGTTCGAATATGGCCCGTCGATGGATGCCTTCACCGCCGGCAAGGTTGACGCAGTCATGGTCACCAACGGCGACGCCCTTGTCACCGGTGCGAACGGGGCCAAGAACGTGATCATCATGCTGACCGACTACAGCAACGGCAACGACATGATCATAGCCAAAGCGGGCATCAAATCCCTGAAGGATCTTAAAGGCAAAAAAATCGGGTTGGAGGTGGGCGTCGTCGAGCACCTCATGTTGCTCAATGCCCTGAAGAAAATCGGCCTGACCGAAGCCGATGTCACCATCGTGAATACTCCCACCGCCCAGACGCCCCAGGTTCTTGCTTCCGGCCAAGTGGACGCCATCGCGGCCTGGCAGCCCAACGCCGGACAGGCGCTCAAGGCTCTGGCTGGTTCTACTGCTATCTACACCAGCGCCGACGAGCCAGGTTTGATTTACGATACGATCACCGTTTCGCCCCAGAGTCTCGCCCAGCATCGGGCCGACTGGGTCAAACTGGTGTCGGTATGGAACAAGGTGCTGGCTTACATCAGCAATCCCGCCACCAAGGACGATGCGGTGAAAATCATGGCGGCGCGCACCGGTTCGACTCCTGCAGATTATGCGGCGTTTATCAGCGGAACCCATTTCCTCTCTCTCGCCGAGAGTGCGAAAATCATTGCGAGCAAATCGACCGGCTTCGGCTCACTGACCGCCTCTTCGGGCGTGGCGAACGAGTTCAACGTCAAGAACAGCGTTTATAAGGAATCTCAGGATGTCGCATCCTATATCGACGCGAAACTGACCGCTGAAGCGATCGCCGCCGCCAAGTAATCCTTGCCCGCCGGGCCTCGGTCCGCCCGTCTATGTCCATGCCCTCTTCCCGCTGGCTCGCCGTCGGCAAAGAACCTTCGGCGAGTTTCCGTCTCACGCTGACTATCCTGTCCTTTTTGCTGCCGATCGGAGTATGGGCGCTGGTCAGCTATGTGCCGTGGATCTGGCACCCGCTCATCCGGGTGTCGTCTCCGGGCGACGTGGCGTGGTTCAAATCCGGCCTGTTGGTGGAACGGGAGGTTTTTGCGGAGGAAAACGCCAAAGCCGTCAAGGCCGGCGGACACGCCGCGGAAGGCAGCCCGGCGAACCCTGTTTTTTTACCGGCTCCGCACGAGGTGGCCCGGGCATTCTACAGCGCGTTTCAAACCAAGCCGGTGTTGCGGGGCGATCTCTGGCTGCATGAAAGTTTGTGGCTGAGCATCAAGACGATTGTCTTGGGTTTCACGGTTTCCTCGCTGTTCGGTGTGCCGCTCGGAATCTTGTGCGGGGCCTACCCACCGATCACGCGGCTGACCGAACCGGTGATCGATTTTGTGCGCTACATGCCGGCGCCGGCCTTTGGCGCCTTGGCTGTCGCCGTCCTGGGAATTTATGATGCGCCCAAGGTTGCGATCATCGTCATCGGCACTTTTTTTCAGCAGGTGCTCGTCATCGCGAACACCGTGCGACGGCACGACCCGGCGCTGATCGAGGCGGCACAGACTTTGGGAGCCAATCGGCGGCAGCTCTTGTTGCGCGTTATTTTGCCAAGCTGCCTGGTCGATCTCTACAATGATCAACGCATCTTGCTCGGCTGGGCCTGGACCTACCTGATTGTTGCCGAGGTCGTGGGCGTGAGCAGCGGGATCACGTTTTTCATCAACCAGCAGGCCAAGTATCGGAATTTTGAAAACGTCTACGCGGCGATCATCATGATCGGCATCATCGGACTCATGACCGACCAGGGTCTCGCTTTTATTGGCCGGAGGCTTTTCCCGTGGCAGCTTCATCCGCCGAGCAAGATCACCGCATTTTTCAAATGGCTGTTCCCGGCTAAAGTAATCGAAGCATGAACTCTCTTGTACAATCGACTGATTACCTTCGGCAAGAACCGGCCGTGACCGAACGTTTTCAGAAACTGAAACAACGGCCCGTGGTTCTCGAAATTCAGCGGCTTGGCCGAAAGTTCCGGGGCAAGAACGGTCCTGTGACGGCACTGCACAATATTTCCCTCAAGATCCATCGTCGCGAGCTGGTGTGTGTGATCGGTCCTTCCGGCTGCGGAAAATCCACCTTGATCCGCATTATCGCCGGTCTCGATGAACCCACCTCGGGTCGTATGCTGGTTGACGGCAAGGAAACGAGCGGACCCTGTCCCGAGCGCGGAATGGTGTTTCAGGGCTACACGCTCTTCCCCTGGCTTACGGTGAAACGGAATATCATGTTCGGGTTGGAAATGGGCGGGATGACGCCCACTGATGCGGAAGGGAAGGCGCTGGAGTGGTTGCGGCTGGTCGCTCTGACGAAATTTGAGGATTCCTATCCCTCGCAGCTTTCCGGTGGCATGAAACAGCGCGTGGCCATTGCCCGGGCGCTCGCCCCCAATCCGCGTGTCCTGCTGATGGACGAACCATTTGGCGCGCTCGATGCGCAGACCCGGGCGCAGATGCAGGAGCACCTGCTCGAGATTTGGCGCAACGTCGATGTCACCATTCTCTTTATCACTCACGATTTGGACGAGGCCATCTATCTGGCCGATCGCATCATCGTCCTGAAAGCCAATCCCGGTGAGGTGCAGGAGGTGATCGAGGTGCCCGTGCCCCGGCCGCGTCGTGCCGACCAATTTAACTCGCGGGAATTTTTGGCAACCCGCCGCCGTTTGGAGGAACTCATTCATCCGCGCGTCGATGTGCCGAGGGAAAAACTCCCGATCGTCCGATTGACCCCGGTGGGAGACGACGTCGAATGATCATGCGCCCCGCAGCTTTTCCTCTGGCCGCGTCCGATGCACCTGACAAGGTGTTGCCTCCCTCCGCCATGCCCCGCCGCCAACCCAAACTTGCCCGCTTCAGTGTATCGCTGCCCGCCGATCTGCTCGATGAACTCGACGATATGGTGGTTCGGCGCAAGCTGCCGAACCGTTCGCACGCCATCGCGGAAATGGCCCGGGAGCAGTTGACCGAACATGCGCGCGAACTGGGTGCTAAGAGCATGGCTGGCACCATCAGTCTCGTGTACGATTATCGGAAACGGAATCTCCAGCGCAGACTTGCCGATATTCAGCATCAGCACTACCTGATGGTCGTCACCTCCATGCACGTCTATCTTGAGCACGACCAGTCCCTGGAGGTGCTTTTGGTCCAGGGACCGGCGCGCGAACTGCGTCAGCTCGCGGACAGGCTGGCCGCCTGCAAGGGCGTGAAGCAGGCCAAACTCAGCCTTACCGCCACGGCGATGCCGCCGCTGCTCTGAGGCCGCCGCGTTGGTTTCCCCGCCCATGACCAAATTATCATCACAAACGCTCGGATCTTGACGTAACACGAAATTAAACAAACGTAACACTATTGTTTCATGGACCCCGTCATCAACAACACTCCCGCCGCCGCGCTCTACACCAAGACCCTGACCCATTCCGGGATGTGGTCGGGGGTGATTTCCCGGGGCAAGACTATCCGGCTCACCGCGCTTGAGGCCGGCGCCAATGTCGGTCTGTTGCTCTATAATGCCGATGTCCCGAGCGAACGCTACAACCTGCCCGACACCCTCAAGGGCCAACACATTTTTTATCTGCGCCACCCGTATTGCCTGCACTCCGACATGGGCCGCGTGCTGGCGTCTATCACCGCCGACACCGTGGGCTGGCACGATACGGTCTGCGGCGCCTCCGATGCCAAGCTCGTCACCGCCAAGTACGGCGATAAAAATTATCAGACCGCCCGGAACGATTACCATCGTAACGCCCGTGACGCTTTCCTCATCGAGCTCACCAAGTGGGGGCTCGGACAACGCGACCTCGTGCCGAACCTCAATCTCTTCAGCAAAGTGGTTTCCGACGACGAGGGCCGGCTGACATTTGTTCCAGGCAATTCGAAGGCGGGAGATTTCATCGAGCTGCGTTTTGAAATGGACACGCTGGTCGTGCTCAACACCTGCCAGCACCCGCTTGATCCCGATCCGCAGTATCATCCGCGCGATGTCCGCCTGGAGGTTTTCCGCACCCAGCCTCCGGCGGCCGACGATGCCTGCCGCCGCTCCCGTCCGGAAAACGAACGCGCTTTCCTTAACACCGAAAACTACGTCGCCCTCCGTACGCCATGACCACCAGTCTTCTTTCCCCTGCCAACGCGATCTATCGCCACGTGATTCCTGCCGGCGATCCGTGGACGTACGAAATCAAACGCGGCCAGATCGTGCGCATCGTCGATGTCGAGGGCAACCAAGCCGCCGACACCCTGTTCTACGATGCGCACGATCCGGCCAACCGCTACAGTGCGTCCGACACCATTCAGCGTCAGGCGGCGCTTTACCTGAGCACCGGAACAAAATTGATTTCCACGCAGGGCGACGAACTCCTCACGATCGTTGCCGACACCTGCGGACGGCACGATACGCTCGGCGGCGCCTGTTCCCGCGAGAGCAACACCATGCGGTACTCGCTCGACAAGGAATACATGCATGCCTGTCGCGACAGTTTCATCTGCGGCGTACACGCGTGGCGTCCCGAGCTCGGCAAACGCGACATCACCTGCAACATCAACTTTTTCATGAATGTCCCGGTCACTCCCGACGGCCGCCTGACCTTCGCCGATGGTGTCTCCGCTCCCGGCTACTACGTCGAGCTCCGCGCCGAACGCGACGTCGTGTGCGTCCTCTCCAACTGCCCCCAACTCAACAATCCCTGCAACGCGTACAATCCCACGCCGATCGAAGTCCTGATTTGGAAATAATTTCACGCCCGTCCCCATGTTCACCAAAGTTCTCATTGCCAATCGCGGTGCCATTGCCTGCCGGGTCATTCGCACTCTGCGCAAAATGGGCGTAAAGTCCGTCGCGGTTTATTCCGATGCCGACAAACATTCGCTGCATGTGCAGCAGGCCGATGAAGCCGTGCATATTGGCGCTGCTCCCGCTGCGCAGAGCTATCTCGATGGAGACAAGATTATCGCCGTTGCCAGATCGGTGGGTGCACAAGCGATTCATCCCGGCTACGGATTTCTTTCGGAAAATCCCGGGTTTTCCGATGCCTGTGCTGCGGCTGGTGTGATCTTTATTGGACCTACCGGCGACCAGATGCGGATGTTCGGCCTCAAGCATGCTGCGCGGGCAATCGCCCGGCAGCATAACGTCCCGCTGCTGCCCGGCTCGGAATTGCTCCGTGACGAAGAGCACGCGCGGACCGAAGCCGCCCGCATCGGCTACCCCGTGATGCTGAAGAGCACCGCCGGTGGCGGCGGTATTGGCATGTCACTGATCCGAAAGCCGGCGGAACTCTCCGCCGCGTTCGCTGCGGTTGGCCGGCTCGCGAAAAACAATTTCAAGGAAGGCGGCATTTTCCTGGAAAAATTTGTTGAGCACGCCCGGCATGTCGAAGTGCAGATTTTTGGTGATGGGAAAGGTCATGTTGTTTCCGTGGGCGAACGCGATTGCTCGGTGCAGCGTCGCAACCAGAAGGTTATCGAGGAAACTCCCGCTCCCGGTCTTACTGCCGCACAGCGCGCCCGTCTCCTTGAAACGGCATCTCGGCTTGGTGCCGCCGCCGGTTACCAAAATGCCGGCACGGTCGAATACGTCTATGACAACGCCACGGGTGAATTCTATTTTCTCGAGGTGAACACCCGGCTGCAGGTCGAGCATGGCGTGACGGAGGAAGTGTCTGGCGTCGATCTGGTCGAGTGGATGCTGCTCGCCGCTGCCGGTGAACTTGATCTCTCCAATTGGAAACCAACGGCGCAAGGCGCGTCCATCCAGGTGCGCGTTTACGCCGAGGATCCGGGCCGGAATTTCCAACCCTGTGCTGGCACGCTCACCGATGTGCACTTTGCAACGTCGGCCCGCATCGAGACGTGGGTCGAGCGCGGCACCGAGGTTTCCGCCTTCTACGATCCGCTCCTCGCCAAGATCATCGTCAAAGGCGAGGATCGGGCCGAGGCCTTGCACCGCTTGGACGTGGCGCTTGCCGATACGCGGCTGCACGGTCTCGAAACCAATCTCGACTATCTCCGCCAAATTGCCGGTTCTGCTGGATTTCGAGCTGGCGGGGTGACCACCAAATATCTCAGCACTTTGCCTTACGTCGCCTCGACCGTCGAGGTGCTGGAAGGAGGCACCCAGACCACGGTGCAGGATTATCCTGGCCGCCTTGGTTATTGGGATGTGGGGGTGCCTCCGTCTGGTCCGATGGACGGACGTTCCTTTCGTCTCGCCAATCGCCTTGTGGGCAATCCCGACACCGCTGCCGGCCTTGAACTGACCGTGCAAGGTCCGTCGCTCCGTTTCAACACGGCGGCGATCATCGCGCTCACCGGAGCCAACATGCCAGCGACACTCGACCACAAGCCGGTGGCGTATCACCGCTCGCTTCACGTCAAAGCCGGTCAGACACTTCGCATCGGTGCGGTTGAAGGAGCGGGGCTGCGCACTTACCTCGCGATCCGCCACGGTTTCGATGTGCCGGATTATCTCGGCAGCAAAGCCACCTTTACCCTCGGGCTTTTTGGTGGGCACTCCGGCCGGGCACTGCGGCCGGGTGACGTGCTGCGCGTCAACCGGCATACGGCCGCAGGGGTGACGGACGCAGCCCCGTTGCTGCGCGCTCCTGTGAGTGTCCAACCGGTTCTCACCCGTGATTGGGAAATCGGCGTGCTCTACGGCCCGCATGGCGCACCGGATTTTTTCACCGAGGCAGACATCGGGGTTCTTTTCACGAGCGCCTACGAGGTGCACTACAACTCTGCCCGCACGGGAGTTCGCCTCATCGGCCCAAAACCGAAATGGGCCCGGCGCGACGGCGGCGAGGCCGGGTTGCATCCGTCGAACATTCACGACAATGCCTACGCGATCGGAGCCATCGATTTCACCGGCGATATGCCGATCATTCTCGGTCCTGATGGGCCGAGCTGCGGTGGTTTTGTCTGTCCCGCCACGATCGTGCAGGGCGAACTCTGGAAAATGGGCCAGCTCAAGCCTGGCGATAAAGTTCGCTTCCGGGCGCTGACTGCCGAGGAAGCGCGGATTGCCGCCACAGCTCAGGAGGCAGAGATTGAATCGCTCGCGCCTTCACGCCGCGCGAAACCGGCCGGACCTTTGCCGACCGGACCGTTGGAGCCTGCGATCCTCCACCAGATCGCCGAACGTCCTGACGCCCCCGCTGTCTGTTACCGTCGCGCGGGCGACTCCTATCTGCTCGTCGAATACGGCCCGCTCATGCTCGACATCGCGTTGCGCATGCGGGTTCACGCGTTGCAAACGTGGCTGGAGCGTCACCACATCCCGGGACTCGTTGATCTCACTCCTGGTATCCGCTCGTTGCAACTGCACTTTGATTACCGCGCACTTCCTCTTGAACGCTTGATGGAGATTCTGCTCCGTGCCGAGGCCGAGCTGCCGTCAGTTGACAGCATCGAGGTGCCGTCGCGCATCGTTCATCTCCCGCTTTCATGGGAGGACGAATCCACGTTGCTTGCGATCCGTAAGTACATGCAGATTGTCCGCAAAGATGCGCCTTGGTGTCCAAGCAACATCGAGTTCATTCGTCGTATCAACGGTCTCGACTCCGTGGCCGAGGTGCATCGTATCGCTTTTGAGGCGAGCTACCTCGTGCTTGCGCTTGGCGACGTTTATCTCGGCGCTCCGGTCGCCACGCCGGTTGATCCACGCCACCGTCTCGTCACCACCAAATACAATCCCGCCCGCACCTGGACGCCCGAAAACGCGGTGGGCATCGGTGGCGCTTATCTCTGTGTCTACGGCATGGAAGGCCCGGGCGGCTACCAATTCATCGGCCGGACCTGCCAGATGTGGAACCGGTACAAGCAGACCGTCGAATTTGCGGACGGCAAGCCGTGGTTGCTACGGTTCTTTGACCAGATTCGTTTCTATCCAGTCACGAACGCGGAGCTCACCAAGTTCCGGGAGGATTTTCCACAGGGGAAAGCTCGGCTCAGGATTGAGGAGACGATTTTCCGCCTGAGCGACTATCAGAAATTTCTTGGCACCCATGCCGGGACCATCACGGCCTTCAAAACCAACCAGCAGGCCTCGTTCGAAGCCGAGCGCAAACGCTGGGAGGAGAGTGGTCAGCTTAACTTCTCCGCCGAGTCCGAATCGGCTGTGGCCGTCGATGAACAGGCCATTCCGGCTGGTTGTACGGCTGTTGCCACCCACATTCCGGGAAATATCTGGAAGATCCTCGTTGCGCCCGGCATGGAGGTGAAAGAAGGCGATGCGCTCGTGATTCTCGAATCGATGAAGATGGAAGTGACCATCGGCGCCAGCCGCCCCGGCAGGGTCCGCGAAGTGCGCTGCATCGAAGGGCGTCCCGTCAATGCCGGTGAAACTCTGGTCGTGCTCGAGTCGGCCTGAGCCTGAACAACCCATGGCATTGCAACTGCTTGTTTCGGCACAATGACTCCCCAAAGCCCCCTTGATCTTACCGCTCTCAGGGCCGCTTATGTTGCCGGTACGTTGACGCCGACTGCGCTTGTCGAGGAAATCTGCCGCCGTCTCGACTCTTACGCCGATCCTGCGGTGTGGATCTACCGGCTCAAGCGCGATGAGTTGCTCGCGCACGCCCAACGGATCGAGGCGCGCGGTCTCCCGGCGCAGCCGTTGTACGGGATACCTTTTGCGATCAAGGATAACATCGATCTCGCCGGGGTTCCGACCACGGCTGGCTGCCCGGAATTTGCCTACACGCCGGCTGAGTCTGCCTTCGTTGTGCAACGGTTGCTCGAAGCGGGAGCGATTCCGATCGGGAAAACCAATCTGGATCAGTTTGCCACCGGGTTGGTCGGAGTGCGTTCGCCCTACGGTGTCCCGCGCAATCCGTTTCATCCGGAGATGATCCCCGGCGGCTCCAGCAGCGGCTCTGCCGTCGCCGTTGCGGCCGGGCTGGTGAGTTTTTCACTTGGTACGGACACGGCCGGTTCCGGACGAGTGCCGGCTGCATTCAACAACATCGTCGGGGTAAAACCTACGAAAGGATGCTTGAGTACGAGCGGGGTCGTGCCCGCCTGCCGTTCGCTCGATTGCGTGTCGGTCTTTGCACTCACGGTCGAGGATGCCGCAGCAGTGACAGCGATCGCGGGAGGTTTTGATGCCGGCGATCCCTTTGCCCGCCCGGCCCCGGCTGGTGTAAACGGCTCGGTCGCCATTCCTGCCGGTTTTCGCTTTGGCGTTCCTGTGGCCGGCCAGCTCGAGTGGTTTGGCGATGCGCAATCGCCGGAGTGTTTCGCGCGCGCCGTGCGTGCGCTCGAAGCACTGGGTGGAGTACGGATCGAAATTGATTTCGCTCCCTTCCGGGATTCCGCGAGCCTGCTTTATGAAGGGCCGTGGGTCGCGGAACGCTGGTCCGCCGTGAGGGACTTTCATGCTAAACACGCGGATGCGATTTTTCCCGTTACGCGCGAGATTATCGAGGGCGGGGCGAAACCGCTGGCGGTCGACGCCTTCGAGGCCAGCTACAAACTGGCGGCCTTGCGGCGCGCAGCTGATGTAACTTGGACGAAGGTCGAGACGCTTGTTCTGCCGACTGCGGCGACGATCCATACCCGCGCCCAGGTCGAGGCTGAGCCGATCACGCTCAATTCGTGTCTCGGCACCTACACCAATTTCGCCAACCTGCTCGACACCGCGGCGCTCGCTGTTCCCACCGGGTTTCGTCCCGATGGATTGCCGTTTGGTGTCACGCTCTTTGGTCCGGCATGGAGTGATGTCCGTCTTGCGGCCATTGGTGGCGCGCTGCATCGGGCGACTTCGAGCAAAGCCGGCGCCACGGGACTGGCTTTGGCCTCGGCCACGCCGGCACCAGCAGCGGGTATCAATGAGATTCGGCTCGCTGTGGTCGGAGCACATCTGACCGGTCAGCCGCTCAACGGCCAGCTCGCCTCACTCCGTGCCCGTTTGCTTCGCACCACCCGAACGACAGATGCCTACCGTTTGTATGCACTGGCTGGCACCGTTCCTCCCAAGCCAGGGTTGGTGCGCGGCGAGCCGGGAACAGGCGCGCCAATCGAGATCGAAGTCTGGGCGCTTGCTCCGGGAGCCTTTGGTGCGTTTGTTGCCGCCATCCCGCCCCCGCTTGGCATCGGAACGCTACAACTTGCCGATGGAACCGCTGTGAAAGGTTTTATCTGTGAACCCGCCGCCCTCACCGGCGCAAAAGACATCACTACCTTTGGCGGTTGGCGGGCGTTTTTGAAGAGCAACCTTTAGCTGCAACGGGTCTTATCAAAACTCGATATGCGCAGCCAATTCGTCCTGGAGCAGTTCAATCAGCGCGGGATCCATGAAAGCGTAGTCATCAGGAATGCGAAGGACAATGAGCGACTTGCTGGCAAGTTCCTCGGGGAAACGGTCGTGCAATTGTTCGGCGTGCTTGCGTTCCATGCAAAAGATCAGGTCCGCCCAGTTGAGATGGGAGGAGGTGACTTTGATCCGGGCGCTGTCCGAAGTGCCGGCACTACGGGCTTCGTAACGTGCGTGGTCTTTGAACAAGGCCTCTGCGGTGGGGGATCGCCACCGGTTGCGTGAACAGACGAAGAGGAGCTTGGTCTTCAGACGGAAAAAGTCCGGATTCAAATCAATCCCAATTTCATCTTCCCTTCTTCACTGATCATCGACTGATTCCAAGGTGGTTCCCAGGTGATACGGACATCTGCGGCACTGACGCCGGGGACGAGGAGGATTTTGCCCTTGGCATCTTCAGCAATGGCCGGGCCCATGCCGCAGCCAGGCGCGGTGAGCGTCATCGCGACATCGACTTTGAAACCGCCATCGGGTTCGTCGATCTTTGCGACTTCCATACTGTAGACGAGACCGAGGTCCACGATGTTGACGGGAATTTCCGGATCGAAAACCTTGCGCATCTGATCCCAGATCGCGTTGGGGTCGGGGGCACCATCAGCGAGTGTAGCGGCGGTGACCGCATGCTCGGTCACGGTTTCACCAATGGCATCCGCGTCCTTGCCGTCGAGCCGGAAGAGTCCGGTCGAGGTTTGCACCGTGTAGCTGCCGCCGAGCACTTGGTGGATGAAGACGGAGTCGCCCTTGAACAGGGTGTGTTTATCGCCGCTGGGAATCTGCGTGGCGGTGACTTCGCGGGAGAGAATGCGGTCGCGGTTGGCGGTGCTCATGGGATGAGAAAATAAACTGCAGAAAGAAAGGCAGGAAATTCAATTTACCGCGGATTACACGGATAAAACACGGATGCGGCAGAAACTATCAGCGCCAATCCGCGTTCTCAGCGGAGAATCTCAGGCTTTGAATTTTTTGCGGATGATGGCGGAGAGCTGGTCGTGAAGCTCTTGGTTTTCGATCTTGCCGAGGACTTCCTCGAAGAAACCAAAGACAAGCAATTCCTGGGCTTGCGCGGGTTTGATGCCGCGGGCTTCGAGGTAGAACTCCTGTTCGCGGTCGATGCGGGCCGAGGTGGCGCCGTGGGTGCAACGTACATCGTTGGCTTGGATTTCGAGGCCGGGCAGTGAGTTGGCTTCGGCTTCGTCGCTGAGCATCAGGTTGCGGTTGCTCTGGTAGGCGTCGGTCTTTTGGGCGTCGGGATCGACGACGATCAGGCCGGAGAAAATGGTTTTCGCCTGGTCGAGGAGAGCGTTTTTGTAGAGCAGGTTTGAGCTCGTGTTTGGGGCCTGGTGGATTTGGAGCGTGCGCTGGTCGAACTCCTGGGTGCCGTGGGCGATGGTGAGGGCGAGCATCTCCGAATGCGCGCCAGGCGCCTGCAACTGGGAGAAACTCTCGTGCCGCGCCTGACGTGCACCGGCGTGGAGATTGACGGAAAGCACTTTGGCGTCGCGGCGGGCGACAATGGCATTGAATTGGAAGGACATGGACTGGCGGCTCCAGTCCTGCATTGCGATGTAGGTGACCTGCGCGCCGTGGCCGGCGTAGAGGTCGTTGCCTCCGCAGGCAAAATGGGTTTCGGCAGGATTCTTCGAGCGGAAGAAATCCGACACGGTGATCTTGGCGTTTTGTTCGGCGATCACCAGCGTGTGCGGAAACACCGCGACGCCAGGACCGGAGGCATAATGAAAAATGTTGATCGGTTGCGTGGCCTCGACGCCTTTCGGCACATAGATGAAAGCGCCATCTTCCAGGAAGGCTTCGTGGAGGGCGGCGAACTTGTCGGAGCCGAGTCTGGACGGCTGCGTGAGCAGGTGCGCCTTGATGAGGTCGGCGTGCTGCAGCAGGGCGTTTTGCAGCGTATCGAAGATGATGCCATGTTGCGCGGCTGTTTCGGCGGCCGACGAAGTACGCGACGCAAAGGTGTTGTTGACGAGGGTCAGCGAGGCTGCGGCGATTTGGGCGAAGGGAGATGCGGACAGCGTCGTGGGAATGTAGCGGCCGACTTCAAAACCATCCAGGGTGAGAGTGGACAGATTGGAGAAGCGCCAGCCTTCGTTGGTGCGCTTGGGCATCGGCAGCGAGGCGAAGCGTTCGTAGGCGGCACGTTTGCGGTCGAGCCACCATGCGGGCAGGTGGGCGACGCGCGTGAGGTGTGCGGCAAAGGCTTCTCGGGTGAACGAGCCGGTGAGCTCGGTGGCGGACGGAGCGGGAATGGGGGAGGACATATTTGAATCGTTCTCTTAATCTCGTAATCTTTCTCGTTCCCTCCTTCTGTTTCGTTCAGCCCGGGCGGAGAGAACGAGAACGATTTGTGGATCAGCCGACGCTGCCCTCCATTTCGAGGTCGATGAGGCGCTTCAGTTCGACGGAGTATTCCATCGGGAACTGGCGGGCGAGGTCGTTGATGAAACCGTTCACGGCGAGACTCATGGCCTGCGCCTCGGTGAGGCCGCGCTGCTGCATGTAGAAAATCATGTCTTCGCTGACCTTTGAGACGCTGGCCTCGTGCTGCGTGGCATTCTGGTCGCCGCGGACGGAGATGGCGGGATAGGTGTCGGTGCGGGAGTTGGTGTTGATCAGCAGTGCGTCGCACTCGGTGTTGTTCTTGCAGCCCTTGAGGTGTTTCGGAATGTGGACGACGCCGCGGTAGGTCGAGCGGCCCTGACCGACGGAGATGGACTTGGCGATAATGTTAGAGGTCGTGTTGTTGGCGGCGTGGATCATCTTGGCGCCGGTGTCCTGGTGCTGGCCGTCGTTGGCGAGGGCGATCGAGAGCACTTCGCCGCGGGCTCCTTCGCCCTTCAGCACGACACCGGGATATTTCATCGTGAGGCGGCTGCCGATGTTGCAGTCGATCCACTTGATCTCGGCATTCTCGTGGGCGACGCCGCGCTTGGTGACGAGGTTGAAGACATTGTTCGCCCAATTCTGGACGGTGATGTATTGGATTTTGGCGCCCTTGAGCGCGACGAGTTCGACCACGGCGCTGTGCAATGTGGAGGTGGAGAATTTCGGCGCGGTACAGCCTTCCATGTACACGACCTCTGAGCCTTCGTCGGCAATGATCAGGGTGCGCTCAAATTGGCCGAAGTTTTCCGCATTGATACGGAAATAAGCCTGAAGCGGTTGCGCGACTTTGACGCCGGGTGGCACGTAGATGAACGAGCCGCCGGAGAACACGGCGCTGTTGAGCGCGGAAAACTTATTATCGCCAGTCGGGATGACCTTGCCAAAGAATTTGCGGAAGATTTCCGGGTGCTCACGCAGGCCTTCCGTGGAGTTCACAAAAATGACACCCTGCTTGGCCACGATTTCCTTGATGTTTGAATAGGCGGCCTCGGAGTCGAACTGGGCCTCGACGCCGGCGAGGAATTTGCGTTCCTGCTCGGGAATGCCGAGACGTTCGAAGGTCATCTTGATGTCGTCGGGCACTTCGTCCCAGGTGCGCTTCGGCTTCTGACCCTGCGAGAGGTAATAGCGGATCTTGCTGAAATCGATGTTCTCAAGATCCTTCGTCGCCCAATGCGTGGGCATGGGTTTGTCGAGGAAGGTCTTCAGCGCCTTGAGTCGGAACTCGAGAATCCATGGAGCCTCCTTCTTCACCGAGCTGATGTAGCGAACGGTGTCTTCGTTCAGGCCGGTGCCGGCGTCGAAAGCGTAATCAACCTTGTAGCTGAAATTACCGGCGGATTGATCGATGCCGACGACGGGATTTTCCGTCCCGACATCGGAGGATAGGGTGGGCTCGATTTCAGTGAGTGGTTTCATTTTTGCGAAGAGTCTGGGCTTTCGGGTCTGGGAGTTGCAGGAGCCTGCGTGCAGGCGAGGGTCTTTATCGCGGCGTAAAGCCGCTCCTACAGTTCAGATGTTCAGGCGTTGGCGGCGGCGAATTCTTTTTTCACCCAGTCGTAGCCCTTGGCTTCGAGTTCGAGGGCGAGGGTTTTGTCGCCGCTCTTCACGAGGCGGCCGTCATGCATGACGTGGACGAAATCAGGAACGATATAGTCGAGCAGTCGCTGGTAGTGGGTGATGAGCATGATGCCGAGCGGACCCTTGCGGAGGGTGTTGACGCCGTCGGCGACGATGCGGAGGGCGTCGATATCGAGGCCGGAGTCGGTCTCGTCCATCAGGGAAAACTTGGGTTCGAGCATTGCCATCTGAAGGATTTCGCAGCGCTTTTTTTCGCCGCCGGAGAAACCGTCGTTGACCGCGCGGGAGGTGAACTTCCGGTCGATCTTGAGCATGTCCATTTTGGCGTAGAGTTTCTTGTAATAGCCGGTGGCATCGAGTTCCTCGCCCTCGGCCATGCGGGCCTGCACAGCGGCGCGGAGGAAGTTGGCAATGGAGACACCGGGGATTTCGCTGGGATATTGGAAGGCGAGGAAGAGGCCGCTGCGGGCGCGTTCGTCGGGCTCCATCGCGAGGACGGATTTACCGTTGAGGAGAACATCGCCTTTCGTAATTGTGTAATCCGGGTGGCCGGCGATGGCCTTGGCGAGCGTGCTTTTGCCGGTGCCGTTCGGGCCCATGATGGCGTGTACTTCGCCCTGTTTGATCGTCAGCGTAAAGCCTTTGACGATGGGCTTGTCACCGATGCTGATGTGGAGGTCTTTGATTTCGAGTTGGGACATGGAGAAAATGGGATCTTGAGGCTGGGCTATGGGACCTGGGCGTCGCCGATTGGCTTCTGTTTGTTCAATTCGTGCCGTGCGGATTGCCGGCCGCACGGCCGCGAAAAGTCAGTTCGATGACGTTGGCGTTGAAGCCGGCCGGCAGTACTTCGTGGAGCCGGGCCATCAGTTCAGGGGGCAGGTCGACATCGTGAATCTGTCCGGTGGTTTCGTCGTGAAAATGGGCGTGTTCGTGGAGATTCGGGCAGTAGCGGGTGGGAGCGCGCTCGAGATTTACCTGCCGGACGATGCCACATTGAACTAGGGTTTCGAGGCAGTTGTAAACGGTCGCGAGCGAGATGGTCGGCATCCGCGACTTCACACGGGCGAAAATTTCATCGGCGGTGGGATGGTCACGTTTTTCCAAAATAACCTTGAGCACGATCTCGCGCTGAGGGGTGGGGCGGACGTCGCAGGCTTTAAGACGTTCGGAAAGGGCGGCGTGATTTTCGATCGGAGATGACATGGAGAAATAGAGGATAATCAAACGAACTCAGTTGGGACTGAGTTTCAAGTGATAATTAGAATAATTCTAATAAATAGAGGATAATGCCATAAGATGCCAATTAATAGATATTAATGTTATACAGTAATCCCGAAACAAACTTATGAGAGAAAATTCCTCATATTAAACTTTGGGATGAGGAACACTTTGCGACACTCTTACAGAACATTCTCCGGCAGAATACCGGATGAATCAGCCGCTGATGAAATCAGGCTTCTTTCTCGGCCAGCCAGCGCTCGGCTTCGATAGCAGCTTGGCAACCCATGCCGGCGGCCGTGATGGCCTGGCGATAATGATGGTCGGCGCAATCACCGGCGACGTACACGCCGGGGGTTTTGGTTTTCACCTGACTGTGGCCGATGGGGAGAAAATAACCCTGATCGTCGGTGTCGACGGCGTTCTTGAAAGGTCCGGTATTCGGTTCATGGCCGATCGCGACGAAAACGCCTTTGACCGGCAGCACGGACTCGGCACCAGTCTTGACGTTTTTTATTTTCAGACCGCTTACCGCACCCTGGTCGACGCCTTCGATGGCAATTGGCACGCTGTCCCAGACACACTGGATTTTCGGATGCGAAGTGGCACGATCCGCCATAATCTTCGAGGCCCGGAGCGAGTCGCGGCGGTGGACAAGATAAACCTTGCTGGCGAAACGCGTGAGGAACAACGCCTCTTCCGCGGCGCTGTCGCCGCCGCCGATAACCACCACATCCATTTTGCGGTAGAAAGCGCCGTCGCAGGTCGCGCAGGTGGTCACGCCCTTGCCCCCGTAGAGCTCTTTTTCGCCCGGTACACCGGTTAGGCGGGGCGAGGCGCCGGTGGCGATGATGACTATCTTCGCTTTGATCGCACGATCGGCGAGCTTGAGGGTGTAAGGCCACTTTGCCGTGTCGAGACCCTGCACCGAACCGCTCTCGTAGCGTGTGCCGAATTTCTCCGCCTGCTTGCGGAGATTCTGCATCAGTTGGTAGCCGTCGATGCCCTCGGGGAAACCGGGAAAGTTTTCGACCTCGGAGGTGGTTGTCAGTTGTCCGCCGGGCAACACCCCCTCAAGAACCAGAGGCTGCAGATTGGCGCGACCGGTGTAGATGGCGGCGGTAAGACCGGCGCAGCCGGTACCGACGATTACGACATTTTCAACTTTTTCGGACATGGGAATTAAGCGTCCAACTGAGTCCAACATTTCAGCCAGCGCAATCCCGGAGATACAATATCAGACAGTTGAGCCGGAAAATGCGCTCCGGCCCCACCACCACTAGCCGTGAATGTGTTCTAACTGTCATGTAGATAGGCTGATCAGGACCGGGGGTGGGGGTAAAGTCTTGCGCATTTGTGACGAAATATTGAATGCAAAGCCATGCCCGACTCCGGGCCCGCTTTGCGTTTCGGTTAATACCAACCTTCCTTCCCAATCAGATGTTGTTTTTCGAGCGCATCCTGAATGCCGCAACCGGAAGCAAAGCGTCGCGCGAAAAACGACGCCAGAGCCGCTATGCCCTCAATCCGGCGTTTCCCCTGCGTGCCGTCCTTTGCCTGACGGGGCGCGATACTTTTGGCAACCCGCTCAAGGCATCCGACGACAAAGGCTGGGATTGGAAAGGTCAGCTCGTCAATTTCTCCAGCACCGGGGTCCAAATGGCGTTGCCGCCGGCCGCATTGGCTGCCCGAGGGGACGACTGCCAGTTGAAACTCACTTTGGAGCGTTATCAACTGGTGATTCCCAGCCGGGTGGCGCATCTGAAGGAGCATCGTGATCATGTGATGTTCGGTTTGGAACTGAATCTGACCGAAAGCGAAACGCGGCGGGCTTATCGGCAGCTCGTGGATCTGGTGGCGATCGGGGCTTCGTTTAAACTCAATAAAAGCGAGAGTACGGATGATTCCGGCTATCGGGTCGAGCTGTATGGCGGCAGAGAAGCGAAAGCAATGCTGACGGTCTGGCGGGATTCAGCCAAGCAGATGGTGAGCGCCTTTGAATTGAAAGTGATGGAATTCTACATTCGCGGCACTTCCAAGAACCGGAAACTCAAATATTTTTGTCGGGGGGCGGAAAACAAGCTCAACCCGGTGCCGATTGCCCAGCACGCGGAGATGCAACGGCTGTTTCGCTGGATATTGCCCAATCTCACCACGGCAGTGCCGGCGGATGTGCAGGATTTCATGAAGCAGCGGGATTAGAAAAAACTCACAGGCTGGTGGAGGCGAGAGGACTCAAACCTCTATCAGCATTCCTTTGCAGGTCTGCGGTTTTATCATTAAACTACGCCCCCTATTTGAGCAGGAACTGTTGCTTAGCCAGAGGATTGGCGTCAAGCTGTAGTTGTTTTCAATGCAAACTGGAGCCGCGGCCATTGGCTATTTCTCATAGCGCCGTGGAATTTGGCTTTTGAGCCAGGAGGGTTGCCGATTCCAGATTCAACGGTTGCGCAAATGTTTTAAAGGCCGGTAGCAGTTCTTCGATCGATTTTGACCACCATTCGCTTTGAGCCACCATTTTGGTCGTTTCAGGGGGGAATCTGAGGCCGATTAATTTCGCTGGATTACCAGCCACTACGCTGAATTCTGGCACGTCTTTCGTAACAACAGAGCCTGCTCCGATAATCGCTCCATTGCCGATGCGATGGCAACCGGGCAGGATGGTGGCATTGAACCCAATCCACACGTCATGGCCAACGTGGAGTGGATTGGCTTCGATGGAAGGAATCGTGTCATGGGATAAGAAACCGAGAATATGGTTATAGAAAAATGGATGAGTTGATATTCTTTCTTTAGGATGGTTTCTTCGGAAGATGCTAATTCCTTCCGCAAAGGATGAATAGCGTCCGATGGTGGTCCCGGGCGGGAGCACCCCTGGTTTGAGGCAAGGGCCATAACTGTACATGCCAACTTCGACCTGATAATACTTTTGCAGGATTTTGCGCAGGCTGGATGAATACATGCCCCCCCCCTCCAATATCGCAATGGCTTGGCGGACGATTGGCCGGCATGCTCTAAACCGATACGCCGCGACCAGGATGGGCGACAAAAGCGACTCGCCCCTTTTTTTCGCAACACTACCTGTAGTTTGGGCGCGCATGAATTTTTTATCCAAGGCTTTTAATTGCTCTACGCTGAGCCGGGAAGGATTAATTTCTGAATTTCCGGTTGTTCGCACAGACTCAGGACAGAGCGGCGTAAGGCAGGCATGCATTGCAAAAGATCAGCACGCATGGCGTCTCGTTTTGCCCAGGTTTGGTCAACGGTCGAGGCGATGTCGTTGATGTCGGCAGTGCGAAGGTCAAGAACTGCGGCTCCGGGACCCACTAATTCCATTACGCCGGCAAACTTGCGGCTATAGGCCAAGCCCACGCTAGGCACGCATTGAGATAGTGCACCGATGCAAGCGTGCATGCGTGAACCGAGAAAGAATTCGCATTGTCCGATGACGTATTTAATTTCGTGATGACCCAGGTAGCCGGGGAAATAATGCAAGCGCTCTGAATACTGCGCACCATAACGCTCCATGATTTGATTGCATGCCGTCACATCACTTTCCGGGTTGTTCTCGCCGCCAAAAACATGGGGAATGAGAAGAACATGGGTGGATACTTGCGCGAGAAGGCGGGCGAGAACGGTGTCGATCAGTTGCCAGTAATCAGTTTTAAGTCCGAACATGTTGTCTCCGGTATAGCCACCCGTGGTGAGGAGACCACTGGCATTGAAGCCAACCAACGGACCCTTGGATTTCAGCTCCTGAATCTGTGCGGACAAATCGCTTTTTGGGGCAATCGGTTCAAGGGCGAATCCCATGTCATAGGCAAAACGGGCGGTGCGCCCTTGATTGCCCAGAAGGTTGCGCACGACGTTGATCCCCTCATGATCTCGCGCATAAACCAGTGTGGATCGATTCAGGATGTAACGGGCCACGATACGCGAGATATGCGTCTTAAATGGACCATGGGTTTGTGGCATCTGAATCAAAGGCCTTTCAAGTAGAAGCACGAGTAACTGGGGAAGGACCACATAAGCGAGCCGTGACAGCCCATAAATATCACTGAAGCTGTCGCCACCGTTCAGTGAAAGATTGAGATCGGATGCCATAATCCGGCTGAGCCATCGACTGCGACTGGCCAATCGGTGGCGCCAAGTCCGGACCGGGATCAACCGAATCAGTCCCGCGAGTAAAATTAATCGGGCGATATTATTTGGTAACAACAGCCGCTTTGAGAAACGTAGATTGATAAGTTCAACCTGTACAGCCCCCGCGTCGGTCGGTTCAATTGAAACAAGTGGCTCCTTGCCATAATCAATAAAAACAATCCGGGCCTGGGGAAGGCCGTGCCGGACTGCTGAAATGGTCCCGGAGGCCAAGGCGCTTACTCCATGGTTGCCGGTCTCAAAAGTTGCACCGAGAATGGCGACGAGGGGACGCTGCTGTTCTGAAATATTGGATTGAGTGGTTTTATTTGCCATCGCCGACAGACTGTTGGAAATTGTTGGTTCTTCAATTGTCCCCAAAACATGCAAGATCGGCTTGAGCATAGGCTCGTTTGCCGAAAGCGGCATGAGGTGGTTTAAATTTGCGTGTTAGCACTCAGCCAAGATTGGGGCAAAGGCGAGCCTAGTCGGGTGTTTAGTTTTAAAATAAAACCGATGCAGGCGAAGCGCATCGGCAGCAGAAAAAACATGAAAACAGCAAAGCCAGATATTAGGGCCAGGATGAGCAAAGGCCAGTTCCACCATAAAGCAGTGCCGATTGGTACAATCCGGTGTAAGATTGCAGCGACCAGAACGCAAATGGTTGCGAGGAGGGTTGGTTTGATCGTCACCATCGGGGGGATGGCATGTTGCTTGTGGAGTTTAACGGTCGTGAAGACCAAGGCGATCACTTCTCCGACAAAAGCTGTAAGGGCAAACCAAGCCATGCTCGCCTGCAGCCAGCCGACTAGGGCAGCGAGAGCCAAGCCGGATAAACGCCATACGTTGGCCATGAGAATATTGACCGTATCGCTTTTTGCCATGGTGACACCCACTGTAGCACCTCGAATGATCCGGATTCCTTGAGCTGCGGTCAGAAGGCACGCCAATGAACCCACACCGGTGTATTTAGTTCCATAAAACAAAATGATTACCTGCTCTCCACAAAAAAGCATGCCGAGGGTCGCTGCGCAGGAAAGGAATGCCATAATTTCGACATAGCGGGCGTAGCGTTCGGTAATCTTAGCTAAATCACCTTGAACTTCAGACAGCAGGGGAAGGGCGATTGAATGGCTGATACGGAGCAACGCGACACTGGGAGTCATGGCCATGGTCAAAGCCACGGAATATTCTCCCAGTTGAGCCAGCGTGTATCTGGCGGCGACCACCATGCTATCCCCTTGAAAATTCCCCATCTGAATAAATCCAGCGAGGAGCAGGGGCCACCCGAACTTAAGGCTCTCGATCAGCCAATCCCGATGATATCGGGGAGTGAAACGCCGATCAGCCAAGAGATGGGTGATAACGATGGAAAGCAGGGATTTTCCAAGAAGTAACCAGAGTACTGCACGGTAATCTTTAAAATAAACGGTGAGCGGCCAAGCGGCAACAGTGGTGAGCACTTGAGGAATCATTTCCGCCAGCACAACCGGCCCATAGCTTAGTTTCCGTGTGCGTCTGTACACCTCCAAGTGATTCAATCCATTGATCAGGGGAATCAGACCGAGTAACAGGAGAGAACTGATGTATTGGGGACCGGTCACGAAATGTGCGAGCGGCCATGCACACATCAAAATAAGTAAGCTGCTCACGGCACCCAATACAAGCTGAGTAAAGTGGATGCTGTCGACGTAAGCGGGCTCGTCTCCATACTTCGATTGGATGAGTTGCTGGCTTAGGGCCATCTTGCCGGTCATTTCGAACAACGTCAGGATGAGCGCCAGCAAAGCGGCTATGCCAAAATCCTCTTTGGTCAGAAATCTGGCCAGAATGATATTGCGCACCATAGCGCACGCTTGATTCACAACCTCGGACACGGACAAGAACGAGCCCCCCAAGAACGTTTTTTTTGCGACACTCATGCCTAATTTGTCCTTGGCGGGCTTAGGCGATATTCAAGCGATTGCCGTGTCACAATGTTGTAATGCGCGGTAGACAGGGAAATGGGTACGATTTTGCTTGAGGGATAAAGTAGGAATAACGCGCAATGAAAGCCGAAAATTAATTGGATGTGGGTTTGATCAGATAAGGGCGCAATTGCTGAATAAGCAATCCGGCGAGCCCAATGCAAAGGAGGGAAAGGGTTGAAGCGCTCCCATCCGGAACCGGCAGGCATTCGCTCTTAGAAGCAGAAATCGTATCTAGTGATGGGTTGCTTAAATAAATATCCGCCTGCCATTGCCAGGTATCAAAATCCGATATGTCTGTTGCCGAGGTGAACGTGATATAAGTGCTACCTTGCCATCCTTGGCTGTCTGCGCCGAGGATCATAGCCCAGCCACTGCCAGAGCCCCACGACAGTGTTTGACTGCGGCAAGCGTATCCACTCGTCGCAAGACGAAGATCGGTGTCGTCAGATAATGCCTCGCCGCTAATGCTATTGGCGACAAATGTATAATATGGGTCTGGAGTCGGATCACCCAATCCCAACCCCCGTCGTACAAATCCGCCTCCAAAGTTGATTGTCCAGTCGCCCGTGGGTGAAAGAAAAGAGCCATTCCATAGCTGTCCGTTGCCATTGGCTGCGGTTGAAAGATTGCCGGAAAGATGCAGTGAGAACCCTTGATTGGAATCCTCCGTCCAGTTGGCGATTGGATCAGCATAAATTTGGGAACACATGCAGAACGTCGAAAATATAACGAGTGTATTTAGGAAATTGGTTTTCATTGTCGTGATTTCTACCGGTGAATTTTAGGAAATTACGTGACGATAAGAGAGAAGGGCTCGAATTCAGTTTGATTAATTGCTTAAGGTAAGGATGGAGGGACAAATTGATGCATTCAATGCTAGAACAATTTATTTGCCTTAGCCGATCGGCCATGGGACATCGACCCATTTAAAAGATCGGCCATGAGACAACCGGTAATAGGACCAATGAATGTCAGGCTATGTTGCCTACTTTCACATTTTATCCTCACAACCAGACAATCCAGCAATACCGCAACAGATTGTTTCAAGTGTCAAACCAACATCCCTTCGCTATCGTTATAGAACTGATAAGGGGTTCTAAAGCACTGTAATCATTACTAGCCCGTTACTGGGCGGGAGAATTGGGGCAGTGTTGACTCCGACTGCCCATGTAGAGATCCCGGATTTTACCATACCACGATCCCAAGTCGTGCGTAGCGCCCCGGTGATATCGTAGGTTAACGTAATTCCCAATGTTTGTGCCAGCGTCGATAAGTTGTTTCCGGTACCAATCGCTGAACTGGTTGGAACGGGCACGAAATATGTAGGGGAAAGGTTCGGAGAACTTATCGAACTATTATTATCTCCTCCGATGGCGGATTGCCATGCGGCTAAGGATGATATGAATGAAGTGCGGCAGCCAATGCTGCCACAGTTATAGATAGTGTTATAATCGCTGTCCCAAGAAGCAGCCGCAGAGCCATCATAAAATCCGACAAAACAGTTGGAAATAATATTGTTAAAAAGGTGAACTCTGTTGCCGGAGCGCGATGGGTCTACGGCAATGCCATTTCCCCCCGAACTGGTCGTTCCTAAACCCACAATGGTATTGTTGAGGATGTAGGCATCGGAAGTGCCGGTTAAATTCAAATTGATATACCCTTCGGCTGGTTGAGTTGTGTTTCCAACAAGGAGGTTGTTATAAACAAAACACGTTGTCAGGTTGTCCGTAAGGTAAATGGGAGCAGTGCAGTTTGCGCTGGGATTCCCGTGAAAATAGTTTCCGTAAATATTCAATGCCGACATCGTGCCAGCTCCGGTCCATGTATGAATACCATCAATGTGGTTGAGGTCTGCCGCTTCATACCAATTCCCGCCCATTGACACATCATTATAACGCATAACAAAATTAGTGATTGAGTCGCCGGCTAATCCTCCGCATGCGGCTACAACTGCGGTAGAACATTGTGCGATGGTGTTACGTTCCACCAAGCCATTGGGAATGGTCATTCCGTTAGCCAATAAATAAACGCCCATGTACGCATTTTTTAATGTGCAATTTCTTACAGTAAGATTGCTGATATTTGAGGCGAAAATGCAGCGGGTCGCATAAGTGCTCACTTTGTTGGCCACCCCGGAGGTGTGAATGTATATGTTTTGAACGGTCAAGTTTTGAACGGTATTGTTGCTTCCTCCATTCAATGTAATTCCATAGGCTGGCTGATTATTTGCCAAAGCGTCCCCGTTGGCTGTACACTCAATAATGCCGCTGGAGTTGCCATCGATAACAATATAGCTTTTCCCTTCTGCGTAAATGGCGGAAGCAGTATCGATACCCCAATATGCTGCGGATAATTTTGCTCCTGATTCGAAAAGGATTGTAATGGGCGATCCGCTGTTGCCGCTACCCTGAACAGTGAGGGTTGTGCTGATCGTACCCACCAGATGGACGGTATCACCGGCGCTTATCTTGCCCGCCCCGCTGGCCCAGTTGCTGGCGGTATTGAAGAACGCGACACCATAGGCATTGGCGGCGCTTGATCCATTACCTGTGCCCAGGGCGGTTTGTGCTACATATAAATCTTCCGCCTGGGCCAATGTGCCTAAGCCGAGAGCAGCAAGACACGCAAAGAGTGCGGTTTTTTTCTTTAGTTGGGGTTTCATTTTGTTGCTTCTTGTACTCGGATTTTTTGCATCAATATACAGCCATTAACCATCCAAAGTGATTTTTTGGGGAATTTATCACAAATTATTCGTGAAGATGCCCTGCCCCTCGCAGGCCCAAGGAAAATAATGCAAATCGACAGCACTGAGTTGGCTTTTTGTTTCACCACCTTGGCTTGGCATCGGTGCGATGCTGAACTGTGCGGTCGGTAGTGCTTCTCGTCTTCGTGGAACGGAACAAATTTTTTAATACATGTGTTTAATTGATGCATTTCCGGGGAAATTCCTAGTGCCGTTTTTACGACATGATTGGGAGAATGAATTGCTGTCGTGCAATTATTGGCCGCGAGCCTGGCACTCAAGGGATAGATCGGTAAAGTCTGGTCTATTGTCGGTAATCAAATTTATGGGCAACCCATGCAGATTTATTTTGTGGTCCAACATCCGGTTCATGCACTAGTCAGCAGACACTGAGATTTCGGAGTTGATCCAAAGGAACTCGCTGGGGGTGATCGGCAAAATTCTACGAGCTGCTAATGGCGATTGTCCCGACATTAAAAGGCTCTAGCTTTATGTTGTCTGCAGAATTAACCTGACTGCATAACGAGCCAATCATCGCCAAATGCAGATACCAGATAACATAGCTTTGATCAAAATAGACGATGCCGAACCAGTTTGCTATGTGCATGATTAAGACGGAACATAATCCCCATGCTAAATATTTGATGTTCGGGTCTTGGTGTGTTCCCGCTACTTTAGTGGCCTTAGCGCTTTCCTGTAGGGCAAAAGCCAACACTAACATGAATAGTATCATCGAGGGCAGTCCGGAATCCAAGCCGTAGGCAACAAACTGATTCGTGATATCGGCAAAGCCGGTTCCATAATTGTGATAAGGAAACCAATCGATGGTTTCACGAAGATGCATACCCCAAAGCCACCATTTCCCCAAGTCCCGATAGGCAACTTCCATCAAATAGGATCTATGCCAGCCGTCTCCGCCTGTAATCGAACTAACTTTCGCAGGTAAATAAAAGATCGGCGCTTCCATCGTGATCGTCGCAACGACGAAAAGGACAAATACAGCACGTCTGACCCACCTGACATGCTGGCGAATTGGCCATATCATCCAACAGAACACCACATTCGCTACACAGCTGATCGGTCCCCCGGAGTTCGAAGCCCAGACGATCATCAAGCAAAGAATGATTCCCAACCAGGCGGACTTCCGGTCAAAGCGACCGACGATCGCTGCAAGGTATAACGAAATGAAGCTGGCGCCAAGCGTGCCGAGCAAACTGCAATGGCGAAAACTGCCCTGGCAGCGCAAACGTCCTTCACGCAGCCAATCGCCCCCATAGGTTACGCTTCCGAAAATTGAGAACGGGTTTTGCTGGGTCTTGCTTTCGATCAGGACAAGGCAGGTAAAGGGCAGAAGGATCCAAACAAATGCCCGGAGCAACCACAGCATGTCTGTGATGTCCTTAAGGAAGATTCGAAAAGCGAAATAGCAGAGCAATCCATCAACCGCCAACCCGATTTGATAGGCAATTCCTTCGTCGGAACGGAGAATAAAGACCAAGGTGCTGTAGACGAAAAATAAGGCCAAGATTTTGTCGATTCGATTGAGCTTCAGAAATGACAGTTCGCCGCGAGTCACGATACGTGCTGCGGCGATCACTTCCAAAAACCGCATGCCAAATATATTCACCCCGCCCGCAGATATGCTGATAGACTGGGGCAAGAACAGCACACCGGCGAGCATGCCCAATGCCGCCCATCGACGTGATTTGGCAAATAGAACGATACAGGCAATACCTAGCACTAAGAGTAACCCGATCGAATTCATTTAGAGCGAAAAAGGGGAAAGCAGGCAAAATTCATGGTGGGTTCCGAATCTTATGCCGGATGCCAAATTGGTCATGATTCATCGCCCTTTTGTTGCTGCCCATTTGCCGTCGTTGCGGAACCCTCAACAGTTGCGGCTTTTCGTCCAGCGAGTCGCTGCCGCCAAAAGGTTTTTAGGGACTGGGTCAGTCGCAGCCTGTCGAGCAGGCGTCGGGCAGCAGCGTTGCTCCCGGCGGACATCGCAAAGGCCGTGCGCAGCATGCCTCCGCGGCGGGTCGAGGCAAAAAGGCAGAAAGAACTTTCCTTATAATTTTCCGTGCCAAACCTCTGCTTGTATCCGGCGTCGCCGAGGCCGAAATCAACGACCTCAATCGCGGAACCACAATGGTCCTGGAAAACCTTCATGAGCAGGACGGTTCCCAGTTCGTAGTCGCGCAGAGACGAGTCATATCCGGTCGTGCAAAGATGGAGGGTTTTCCCGTACACTGAGCAGTACCAGAAGGCACAGGGTTTTTCTTTGATTGTAAGCAGGTATCCGCGTAGCTGGCCTCGTTCGGCCTCGAGTTTCAAGCGCTGGAGGTTTTGTTCATCCGCCCGAATCCCCACACCCAATCCGCGATGATAGGTGGTGTCGGCGATTTTTTCGGCCGCCTGCAAAAATTCCCGGGATTGCTCGGGAGAAGTGTGAAGCTGCATGCTCCAAGCGCCGGGAAAATCCCGATCCAGGATGTTCGACAGGCGCTTGATCCAATACCGATGCTTCTTGCTTCGGCTTTGCAAAAACTCAGGCCAGGTCGCCGGCAGACGCATTAACCAATGCAGTGCCTCACCGCCCTCGGGAATGGCCCGTTGCCGGCGCGGACCTTCAATCAAAAGTGCATGAAACGGGGCATGCAGCCGCACCTGGGATATCCGTACAAGGTCCAGCTGATGTTCCTCGATAAATTTTCGGAGAAAGGACATAAACGTCCGGTAGAGCGCCGGGTCCCACTGCCCGATGAATCCACCGTTGATCAACACCAGTTGTCTGACCGACAGATTGGCGAGCTTGGCATAGCCAAAACCGAATGACATGGAAGTGGCCTCAATGCGACCTGCGACCAGTGCAACAATCTCGGTCCCGTCATAGGCAACAAGGACGCAGGGGCACACGACTTCCTTGCGAGTTTTTATTATCGTATGATAAAAATCCCAGTCGGCGTTGGGATTCCATTGATGGGGTTTCCAGTAGGCTTCCAACGCGGCGATTTCAGCCTGCGAGGTAAGTGCTTTAAAACTAATTCCCATGGGCGACGAGGTTATATCTGGGCATTCTGATTGAATATTGCAGGGAGCAGACGGCGTCAACCGTGCCAGAACAAAGAACCGGAGAACGACCGTGTGAATAAAAACATAAATGGTCGTTCAATGGGAAACATCCGTAAACCTCCGGTGCCAGAGCTCGACCACCAGCAGGGAGAAGATTTCCTGAGGATACGCGCTGGTGCGCTCGTGTTTGTCCAACAATTGCTCCACGGCCTTGAGGTTGTAGTAGCCACGGCTTCGCGCCTTTTCCGACAGGAGCACTTCCCGGATGCGTGAGGCGAGGGGGCCGCTGAGCCAGCGGCTATAAGGCACGGGGAAGCCGACCTTTTTACGGGTAAGAATCTCCTCGGGGAGTACTTTCGCGAAGGCCGCTTTGAGTGCGCGTTTTGTGTCGTGACCCTTGACCTTGTGTTCGGGTGCCAGCGAGGCGGCGAATTCCAAGACCTTGTGGTCGAGCAAGGGCACCCGCAATTCGAGTGAACTGGCCATGGTTATTTTGTCTGCTTTGACCAGAAGGTCGTCGGGCAGCCACGTCTTGGTGTCGGCGTACAACATCTGGTCGAGCAGCGGGGAGTTTTCGACCGGTCGCAGCAGATTGGCCATGAATCGGGGAGCGGCGTTGGCCGAGGTGGCGGCAAGAAATTCGGGCGAGAAGAATCGGTTCGCCGTCTGGATAAAGGGGAACGTCGGGCTGGAGGCCCGGCTGAAATAATGAGCGGCGAGCGAACGCCCCAGAGCATAAGAATAGCGTTCTTCGCGGGCTTTCCCGAGAACCCCTGAAACCATTCCGGTGACAGCGCCGACACTGCGCGCCAACGGCCCCAGTTTGCGCTGAAGCCGCTCCAAGCGGAGCATGTTCGGATAATTAGGGTAGCCGGCGAAGGCTTCATCACCGCCTTCACCTGAGAGCAGCACTTTGACGTGGTTTCGTGCCAGGTTGGAAATGTAGTGGAGGGCTACCGCCGGCGGTTCGCATACCGGCTCCTCCATGTGCCAGACATAAAGCGGCAGGAAATTCCAGAAATCTTCCGCCGTGATGCTGAGCTCGTAATGTTCCGCCCCGAACCGTTGCGCGGCCATGCGGGCATAGGGACGTTCGTCCACCACCTGATTGCCGTCGAAGCCGATGGTGAAGGCCTTGACCTGCTTGTCCGTCCCCTGCACGGCAAAATTGAGCACGGCGGATGAATCCACGCCGCCGCTCAGCAGCACACCGACCGGCACATCTGCGATCATGTGATCGCGGATGGTGGAGCCGAGCAGGCCGTAGAGTTCCTCGACCACTTCATCGAATGACCGGCCCCAACGATCCTGGGTGAACTGCAAATCCCAGTAGCGCTGCACGGTGACCTTGCCGCCCTCGATGAGGAGGTGGTGGCCGGGCGCGAGTTTCTGGATGGATTTGAACAGCGTTTCCTCGCCAGCCAGATAATAGAACGAAAAGAATTGCCGGAGGGCGGGAGTATTGACCGTCCGGGAAATGGCGGGATCGGCGATGATCGCCTTCAGTTCCGAGGCGAAGTACAACGCTTCCGGAGTCTGGCAATAATACACGGGCTTTATGCCGACGCGGTCGCGGGCGATGAACAGCCGGTGCCGTTTGGCGTCCCAGATCGCAAACGCAAACATGCCCCGGAGATGGCGCACGCAATCGACGCCGTATTCCTCATAGGCGTGGATGATGACTTCGGTGTCCGATCGCGAATGGAACTTGTGGCCACGGGCGAGCAGGTCTTCCCGCAGCGTCTGAAAATTGTAGATCTCCCCGTTGAAGACGATCCACACCGTTCCGTCCTCGTTGGTCATCGGCTGGGGGCCGCCGTCGACGTCGATGATGGCGAGCCGCACATGGCCAAGGCCTGTCGGGCCGTCGAGATGGATGCCCTGGCCATCCGGGCCGCGATGATGGATCGGGCGCAGCATGGTTTCGATTTCCGGACGCGTGGCCTGCGCTCCGGGGATCAGATGAAGTTTTCCAGCGATACCACACATGAGGATGGCTTTTCGGTTATGGGGTTGGGGCCGGAGTCGGAGTGACTGGAGCCGGGACGGCGCTGCGTGGCTTGGCGACTTCCGGCGCGAGGCCGAGACTCCAGCGCAAAATGGCCGACCACTTGCGCAATGAACCCTGCCCATGACTCACCACCCGATTGCCAAAAAGGAGCAAGGGACAGATCAGGATGAGACGCACCAACGCAGAGAACGCGGTGGAGAGACGATAGGCCAGGGCTGAAAACGGGCCATGATGTTTCCAGATAAATTGGTGGACTGAGACACGCATCATCACGGTGGAAAAATTACTTACGGCCTGGCCGGTGCTGCCGCCGCCATAGTGGATCAGGCGGGTGCCGGGAACATAACAACTGGGGTGACCGGCGCGGGTGAGCTTGAAGCAAAGATCGAGATCCTCCCCATACATGAAGTAGCTTTCGGTGAAGCCTCCGACCTCCTCGAAAAATTTTCGTTTAACCAAAATGCAGGCGCCGGAAATCGCTTCGGCTGGAGTGGGCTGATCGCTGCCGGAATGGAGCGGCGCCATGCCCCAGAGCGACGAGCGGGGAAACAGTTTGTGCAAGAACTCCGAATCGAGCGCCTGGTTGAGGGCGGTCGGGAAGGCTTGGACGCAGCTCGTCTGCAGGGATTGGTCGCGATTGAGGAGCCGGCAGCCGATGGCTCCGGCGGCAGGTAGTCCGGCTTGGGCGGCCAGCATCACGGAGATCGAGTCCTCGACAAACTCCGTGTCCGGATTCAGCAACAGGAGGTTTTCTCCCCGGGCGGAGCGGGCGCCGAGATTGTTCGCCTTGGCGAAACCCACATTCAGTTCGCTTTGGATGAAAATGACCGAGGGGAATTCCCGCGCGAGCATCTCGCCGCAGCCATCGAACGATGCCCCGTCGACGACGATAACCTCCATGTCCGGGCGTGGGCAGTGCCGCTGGAGCGAGAGCAGGCATTGCCGGAGATATTCCTTGGAATTCCAGTTTACGATGATGATCGACACCATTACGGGGTGAAGGTCGTTCTGCTGTGGGTGCCCGCTCTTCATTTCTTCATGAATCTCCGGTGCCAGAGTTCAAGCGAGACCAGCAAATAGATGTGCCGGCGATATTCATGCCGGCCTTCGCGGTCGTCATCCAGAATGCGGCGGATATACTTCTGGTCGAAATAACGGCCCATGTAGGAGTCGGAACTCAGCAGGCAGTCCTCCACGAACGGCCGCATGCGGAAGCGAAACCAATCCGCGATCGGATTCGCGAAACCCTTTTTCTTACGGAAGACGATTTCCTCCGGCAGCCACTTCAAGCAGGCTTTTTTGTGCAGATATTTGCCGGTAAGACGGTTCAATTTCATCGAGGGGGGCAGGCTTTCGATGAATTCCACGAGGCGGTAATCAAGAAACGGTACCCGGCCCTCGATCGAACAGGACATCGAGGTCTTGTCCCCCACCATCAGAAGGTCATCCGGCAGATTGGCGCGGGTATCGACATATAAAATCTGCGTGAGCGGATCGAGGTGCTTAACATCCGACTGGAGCCGGCCCAAGGCGTGACGCGTGCCCCAGTGGTCGCGATCAAAACCGGCCTTCAAGGCACCGGTGTACAGATGCGATTTCATGTCGGCACTGAAGAAGGAATAAATTTTGGCCAGACGGGTCAGCATATCCGGCTCGGCCAAGGAACCCACGCCGCGCTTAAGTTTTTCCATCCGACCCGGCAACTGATCCAGCACCGCCGCGAATCCCTTCGTGGCGAATCGGGGAATTTGGCTGTAGATGCGGGAAAGCTTGGCGCCACGGTGGCGGTCGTAGCCGGCCCAAGGCTCATCCGCACCCTGGCCACTCAAGGCCACCTTGACTTTGGTCGACGTAATCCGGGACACAAAATAAAATGCCGCGGCCGTTTCATTGCCGACGGGTTCCTCGATATCCCACATGTACCGCTCGTAATATTTCACGTAGTCGTCGGGCCCGAGCATCTGGAAATAATGATCGGCGCCGAACATTTTTGCCATGGCCTTGGCATCGTCGACTTCGTTGGTCTTTTCCCCGTCCTCAAACCCGATGGTGAAGGTCTGCACCGGCCCGCTGGAATACTTGCTCATGATCGACAGGAGCACACCGGAATCCACGCCGGAGCTGAGGAATAATCCGAGCGGCACATCGCTGCGCAGTTGCAGCTTCACGGCATCCTCGAGCAGGGTCTGGTATTCCGCCACCAGGTCGGCTTCGTTCCATTTTTCACGGACCTTGGGAATCCAATGCCAGAAACGTTCGATCTTGAATCCGCCCCGACCGGCCTTCAGCCAGTGGCCGGGAGGAAGTTTCATGATCCCGCGAAACAGCGTTTTGGGCGACGGCACGTAGCGAAAGGTGAATAGCTCGGCGAGCGAGTCCAAGTCGGTTTCCCGGGGACAACCAGGGTGTTCGAGCAGCGACTTGATCTCGGACGAAAAGAGCAACTGGCCCCCGATCTGGACATAATAAAGGGGCTTGATGCCGAGGTGATCGCGGGCGAGAAACAGATCGCGTTTGTTTTTATCCCAGATGGCGAAAGCAAACATGCCGTTGAAACGGCTGACACAGCCGGTGCCCCACTGCTCGTAAGCGTGGACGATGACTTCCGTGTCGGAGCGGGTCTTGAACTGGTGGCCGAAGCCCTCCAGTTCCTTCCGCAACTCGATGAAATTATAGATTTCACCGTTGAACACGATCTGGATCCGGCCGTCCTCGTTGCCGATGGGTTGGGCGCCGCCACCGACATCGATGATGCTCAGCCGGCGGTGGCCGAGGCCGACTTCGTGGTCGATCAATTGGCCCTCGCCATCGGGACCGCGATGCCGGATGATGGAGTTCATCCTGTCCAGAATATTACGGTCAACCGCGTTGCCGTTAATGTCGAAAATTCCGCAAATGCCGCACATAGGTGAGAAATTAAGAAGCTATTTTCGTGCCTGCATCAGTCCACGCGTTTTTTGGGTGATCCGGTCGTGCAGCAATTTCTGATAGCAGCGCGCTTCCTGGGGGGTGACAAGGCGATCTTTGCGCTTCAGCACAGATCGAACATAACCCCAGAACATGCCCAGACCGCAGATGAGGTAGGGGCGCGCCCGCATCCGATGAAGGACTTTGAGGATGAAAAACATGAAACCACCGCCGGTCAGGTAGTAGATTTCGCCGTGCATGATGTTCGTTCGCCAGCGCCCGATACCCGCACCCTCCGGTTTCCAATGCTTCATTTGCAATGCCGGGAAATGACCGGTCCGCCACTCACGCGCGATGGCCCTGATCTCATCCACCGTATCCCAGCCGCGGGAGGCGACAAATCCGCCGATCTGCTCGAAACAGGCGCGCCGAACCACTTTGGACGCGCCGGCCGCATGGTATTCCGGCATGGTTATCACCGTCCAGCCACGGGCTGGCACATCCTCGAGGTAAACACCCGATGCGATGCCGAGTTTCGGATCGGCGGCAAATTGCTCCAGCAGTTTTTCAAAATAATCGGCATCGAAGCTGAGGTCACAGTCCAGTTTCACGATGAAATCGTAGTCGAGCGTTTTGGCGGCTTCGTAGCCGACATTAAAGGCGCGGACGACACCGGAGCCTGGCTGGCGGGCCTGGCCGGGTGGATTCTTTATGACCTGGATGAAATCATTATTTTCCGAATAGCGGGCGATCAAAGCCGGGGTCTGGTCGCGCGAACCGTCGTCGACTATGATCCAGCGGACCGGCTTGACGGTTTGCTGCGCCATGGAGCGCAACGTATGCTCGACGTGGCGTTCTTCGTCCTTCACCGGAGATATAACAACATACTTCATCGGCATAAGCGGTGGCAGAAGGGTTCCATCAGACGGTGGCCACGGCGCGGGTGGGTTTGGAACGGCGTTTGACCCGGCGGGCAATGGCCTGCGGGAGGGCGAGCCAATCATAGGCGCCGCGCGTTTTTGCCGCGAGCAGAGGCCGGTCATCACATGAATTCGCCGGCAAACGTTTCAGGGTGAAAAAATCATCGCCGGTTCTGGCGCGCCCGATGATCGTGGTAGCGCAACTTTGGTAGCCGAGTGACCGGAGCATGTTACCCAGGGTGGCGGTGAACTGGCGGTCTTCCTGGGGAAAGGCGAAAGGGTAGGCAAAGGCGCGGGTCGACTGATCGAGCTGTTGATCGAGGATGGTTTTGGAAGCGCTTAATTCCGTTTCGATCTCGGCCCATGATGACTGGTACAGGACGGGATGGTTGACGGTGTGGGAACCGAACTCAATTCCAGCGGCGGCAAGCTCCCGAACTTCCGACCAGGTCAGGCATTCTCGGGACTTAAACGACTGCCGATGATCACCGATAAAAGCGGTCGGGAGATACATTGTGGCGGAAAAGCCGTTCTGGTGCAGGGCAGGAAAGGCGGCGGTGTGAAAATCGCGGAATCCATCATCAAAGGTGATCGCCACCGGTTTGCCGGTCAGTTTTTTTTTGCCATGCAGAAAATCGAGTCCATCGCTGAGGGTCACTCCTTGCCAGCCGGCGGTCCTGAGCCATTGCATTTGTTCGGCGAACCGGCGGGGCGAAGTGCAGACTTTGTAGTAAGGGGAGTGGGCCGGCTCGGGATCATCCGAAATGCTGTGATACATCAAAATGGGCAAACAACGCCCGGCTCCGGGCGAATCGCCCAGGGCACGGCGAACGGGATGCATAATGCCGAGGGAGATAAGTCGATCAAGGCGCATTGAACGCAGTGGAGCTGGGGTGGATGCTGTCCCGTTAGGTTTCCGATGCGCGGGACAGCGGGGCTGATTAGGAATCGAGGAAGAACTCACGGTCCTTGAAGAGTTTTCCAGGAACGTAGGTCTTGGTTTTGTTCAGCACCACACCGACATTCGCATTGGCCTTGCTCAACAAGGCAGCGGCGCGCTGGGCCATCTCCCGATCGGTTTTTTCCGACTCCACCACCATCAGCACCATGTCCATTGACGAGGCCAGACGGGCGGTGACGCTGATCTGGCTGACCGGCGGCATGTCGAAAATAATGTAGTCAAAATTGCTGGCTTTGAGCTTGGGAACGAGCTGGCTGAAACGTTGGGGCAATTGCCGGGAAAGCTGCTCGCTGCTGGTCCCTTCGGACACCACAAAGAGTTTGTTTTCTCCCTGGGTCGAGGTCTGGTTGGCGAGGATATGATCGATATCGGCAATCGCTTTGCCGTGGGAAAATGGCATGGCGGTGCCTTCGCCATGCTTTTGTGTCATATCAACCAATAGAACATTGCCCTCACCCGTTTCCGAGAGTGAGCGGGCCAGACCGGCGGCCGTGGTGCTGACACCGCTTTCCCGGCCAAGGCCGGTGACCGCGATCAACTTGGGTCGGTGGCGGAGATTGATGCTTTCGAAATAGGCGATCAGACGGTCACGAAGGGTTTCGAAATAGGGGTTCAGGATATTGGCCTCGGCATGCGGCACGATGGTCTCGCTCGTATCAGAGGGATCGGAGTTTTTGAGCCGTTTGACCTCGGGATTGGGCAATGCGTTTCTTTGCGAGCCTTTGGCCAGGCTGGGAATGGCGAGGAAAAGCGGAAGCCTGAGCGATTGCTCGACGTCATTGGGCCGCCGGACGCTGCGATCAAAAAAGAATTCAATAAGCACCGCCCAGCCCAGGCCGAGCACCAAGCCGCTGACGCCAATGGCGGTGATCATCTGGAAACTTTTTTTCCAAAATCTGACAGGCGGCGTCGGGGATTCGATCAGGTTGATGTTGGGAACCCCTTCGGCATTCATTGTATCGGCACTGCGGAATTTCGTCAGGCTTTTTGAGAATTCGACGTAGTTTTTCTCTTCCAGCTCCTGCTGCCGGCGCAATTCCACAATCGATCCCTCTATCTCATCGAGCGCGGTGGCTTCTTTTCTGACTTGGTCATATTGTTGGCGGAGCGTTTTGATTTTAGCCTCGATGGAGGCAATGAGCGCCGTTTCATCGACCGCCTGGCCACGGATCTTGCCCATCTGGTCACGATTTGAATCGGTGGTCGGTTGGGCAAAGCGGGTTAGTTGAGGATAATCCGTTTCCAATTGCGATTTCTTGTTGATCGCCTCGAGCAGCATGGTGCGGACTTCTTTAACCCGGGAATTCTCCGGGGTGAATTGGATCAAAAGATCTTGTTCCCGTTTGCGCAGGGCTTCTATCCGGGAAAGCGTGTCCTTGTGTGCTTGGACCGATTCGGGCGGTATTTTTTGCGGAGCTTTGTCGTCCGACTGCTCGGGGGGCAGGTCGTTCTTTATTTCCTGCAGGATCGCAGTATGCTCGGCCAATTGGGCTTGGGCGCTAAATATCTCTTGCTTGAGGTGAGAACTTAATTCGGCGTAAGATTTTTTGGCTTCTTCGGGAGAAATAACGCCGACTTTGTTCCGGGCTTTCCGCAGTTCTTCTTCGGTGAGTGAGAGCTGGGAGCGAAGCCTGTCGGTTTCCTTGGCGAGCAACTCGCCCATCATGGCATTCGTGTGATGAACTTCGAAGTGCTTTTTAAGATAAAGATCCACTATTTCTTTGAGCACCGGCTGGACGACTGCGGGATTCGGATGGGAAAAGACAATGCGCAAGACGTTGCTTTTGGGTTCAACTTCTGCGTCCAGGCCAAGATAAACTGCTGCGGCAGCGGATTCGAGTTCCTGTCCCGCTGCGGCCTTGGGAGAAATTTTCTCGGGGCCCACGGTCCGGGCGACATCTTGAGCCAGATCCAGGCTCTTAAGGATCAGAACTTCGGAGTTAATGATGGTTTCTCCACGGCCCTGATCGGTGGGTATTTTGGTGCTGGCCGTATCGACCGGGTCAGGATTTTTATTTTCCATGACATAGCGGATCAAAAGTTTTGCCTCGGAGGTATAGGGTGGAGCCTTGGTTTTATACACCGCTACTGCCCCGCATAGACCGAGCAAAGTGCAGATGACAATTTTCCATTTATGCCGGAAAAGAAGGTAATAGATATCGCCCAATTGTATGCTGGGGCCCGAGGAGGTGACGTTTTCCATGAGTGTTGGGTGTTCGAAAAGATTAAGTATGGGCTCGAAATGGTTGTCGCAAAGTAAGGCTGCAACAGAACGGAGTCTATGGTAAATACTATGCAACTAGCCGATAGGCGAATAGGCTGGGCTTAGCTCGTTGGCTGGACGCCTGCCAATCATTGAGTCCTGCCTGAGCGATGACCGGTTTGGCCGGTTTTTGTGAGCATGTTCGTTTTCGACTTCGTACGGATCGCGCGGGTCGAACCTGCAGGCTCGCTTCTGCAGGTTTAATCCTTCGGTTCGCGGTGAACAGCGCTTCCGCACCGTCGCTCGCCTGCTTGGCGTTTGCTTCGACGGTGGGCATGGGTTGAGTGTTGGCCTCAGGGCGGGTCAGCTCTTGCTTTGGGCAAGGCAGGCCTTGAACTCAGTGGCCACGGTCTCGATTTGTTGATCGGTCAGCTCGGGGAACATGGGCAGCGAGAGATAAGAGTCGGCGCAGGATTCGCTGATCGGGAAATCACCGCGTTTGTGGCCCAAATTGGCATATGCGTTTTGCAGATGCACGGGCACCGGATAGTGGATGCCGCAACTGACGCCACGTTCGCCCATTTGCTTCAGAATCACATCACGATTGGCCACCCGCACCGCGTAGACGTGGTAAATATGGTGGGCGTAAGCGGCCTCGGTCGGCAAAGCGACGCCGGGCAATCCGGCCAGGAGTCCGTTGTAACGGGCGGCGACCCGGCGGCGGCCGTTGTTGGCCTTGTCGAGATACTTGAGCTTCACACTCAGCACCGCGGCTTGGATGCCATCCATGCGTCCGTTCCAACCCACGACATCATGGTAATATTTTTTCTTCTGCCCGTGTTCACGGTACATCTGCATGCCTTCGCGCAATGCGGCATCGTTTGTCGTGATGGCTCCGGCTTCACCCCACGCACCGAGATTTTTTCCCGGATAAAAACTGAACGAACCGGCGTGGCCGATCGAACCGGCAAGACGGCCCTTGTATTTCGAGCCTTGGGCCTGGGCCGCATCCTCAATGACGAACAGCTTGTGCTTGCGGGCGATTTCCATGATCGGGTCCATGTCCGCGCACTGCCCGAAGAGATGCACGGGCATGATGGCCTTGGTGCGGGGAGTGATGGCGGCCTCGATCTTGGTGACGTCGATCGTGAACGTTTGCGGGTTGATATCGACGAACACCGGTTTGGCTCCGGCATAGGTGATGGCCTCGGCGGTGGCCAGAAAGGTCATCGGGATCGTGATGACTTCATCGCCCTGACCCACGCCCATCGCGAGGAGGGAAAACCAGAGCGAGTCCGTGCCGTTGGCCACGCCCACGCAATATTTCGCTTCACAGTACTTCGCGTATTCCTCCTCGAACTTTGTGACAAACTTGCCGCCCGCGAAGGCGTTTTCGTCGATCACGGCGTTCATCGCCACCATGACTTCCTGGCGAATGGGATCGTGATGGGCTTTCAGGTCGAGGAAGGGAACTTTGACGGATGACATGAGGGAGTGAAGGGAAGGATTAAGGGTGGGAAACAAAAGGAATCGGATCAGACGGGACGAAGCACTTTGGCCGGATTGCCGGCGACAATCATGCCTGGTGGCACATCTTTGGTCACGACCGCTCCGGCACCCACAATGGACTTTTCACCGACAGTGATTCCACAGAGCAGGGTAGCGCCCGATCCGATCGACGCCCCTTTTTTAATGTAAGTCTTTTCGCATTTCCAATCGGCGGCGGTTTGCGGACTGCCATCAGCATTTGTGGCCCGCGGCAGAAGGTCGTTGGTAAAGGTGACTCCATGCCCGATGAATACCTCGTCTTCAACGATCACCCCTTCGCAGATAAAGGTGTGGCTGGAGATTTTGCAGCGGCGACCGATTTTTGCCCCGCGTTGGATTTCCACAAAAGTGCCGATTTTTGAGTCATCCCCAATTTCGCATCCGTAGAGATTGACGAAGCTAAAGATTTTCACTCCTTGGCCCAATTTAACATCAGGAGCGATTTGCTGATTGGGAGACGGAACGGGATTCATGCAGGAGTGAAGCGAAGTGGCGGAACAGCCATCTGCTCAATTGTTCGGTTGTTTATTAAATGGCGTTATTTCGTCCGTCCCGCCGATATGGGAGGACTCGATTTCGAAGATTTCATGGGCGGATTGGACACGTTTAAAACGCGACCGTCGCGGCTGATCGGGGGCAGGTCGATGGGGGCGCCCTTTAACTTCAGTGAAGCCGAAGAGGCCTCAAGGATGCGCACCACTTCCAAGCCTTTTTGCCCGGAGGTGATCGGGGTCTTGCCGTTTCTGATGCAGTCCAGAAAATGCTGACACTCGGTTTTCAGCGGTTCGTCCTGTTTGATGTAGGGACTGTAGGTATCGCCATAGTGGTAGGCGTAATGGAATTCTGCGAACGTATCGTAGTGTGGCGGACGATCCACGCGAACGTCGAAGATCTTTATTTTTTCCTGCGCGACAATGTCGTCATACACGATCATGCGTTTGCTGCCGACGATGGTCATTTCCCGGACTTTCTTGGGGTCAAGCCAGCTACTCTGAATGGTGGCCGTTTTTTCCTCGGAGAAGATCAGGTTCATCGTGGTCACATCTTCAATTCCAGGAGTGACGTGGGCGGCACCACGGCAATTGATGCTGATGGGATTTTCGCCGATGATATAAAGGATGATGGAGATGTCATGCGGGGCCAGATCCCAAGCTACGTTGATATCCTTCTGGAACAAACCTAGGTTCAGGCGGCGCGCTGAGATATATCTGATTTCACCCACATCGCCCTTATCGACCAGCTCCTTGATTTTTCGTACTGCCGGCGAATAGAGAAACGTATGTCCCACCATCAGGACCAGACCCTGTTTTTTGGCAATGGCGCAGAGTTCCTCGCATTGTTCCAAAGAGGATGCCATCGGCTTCTCAATAAACGTGTGTTTGCCGGCGAGAAGGCTGGCTTTCGCCATGGGGAAATGATGCTTGACCGAGGTCGCGACAACAATGACGTCGAGGTTTGCATCCCCCAGCAGTTTATCAAACTTGGTTTCTGTCTCCAGTTCCGGATAGAGGGATTGAAGGTGCCGCAAGCGATCTTCGCTCACATCGCAAATGGATTTTAAGCGGCAGTCGGCCAGAGAACGAAAGTTGCGGATCAAATTTGGTCCCCAATAGCCGCAACCAACGACACCAACAGAAATAGGTTTCTTCATGGAAGGATTTACAAACTGAATCACGCAACCATAGCAAGCCCGTGAATCGTTAAAATTGCGCAATTAGCGCAACATCAGCGGGTGTTGCCAGTGATCTGCTGTTGCTTGAAGCTGCCTTCAGGACTGGCAACGGGCAGGGTTTGATCAGGTTTTCTGCGCTGCAAAGTATCACCGATTTGCTGCAGGAGCGCAGGCACGGTTGAAACAATAATTTTGAGATCCAAACCAAGCGAAATGCTCCGGGCATATTTGATATCAAAGCGGATCATTTCATCAAAAGTGGTTCGATTTTTCCCCGATACCTGCCACAGGCCGGTCAGGCCGGGAGTCGCATTCACCCGCTCGCGCTGCCATGGCAGATATTGCTCAAATTCGCTGGGTATGCAGGGACGTGGTCCGACGAGGCTCATGTCGCCTTTGAGCACATTGATCAATTGTGGGAGTTCATCCAAACCCGAGGCCCGCAGAAGCCAGCCACCGGGAATCAGTCGTTTGTCACCTTTCGCATCCAATTTCGTCATCGGCGCATTCGTCTGCATCAGATCCTTGAAGTAGCTCTGGTGAACACCCGTGTCAGCCGAAACAAACATGGTTCTGAATTTATAGATCTTAAATCGTCTTCCCTGAAAGCCGATGCGTTCCTGTTTGAACAGAATGGGGCCGGGTGAAACCAGCTTGGTCACAATGGCCATAAACAGAGCACAAACGCCCAGAACAGGCATGGCAATCAAGGCGCAGATGATATCGATAGAGCGTTTCCAAAATGGCATAACAAAAGGATGGGTTTTGCAGCCAACAAACCGGGGAGAGCTTATGCAAATGTATTCCATTGATATTTTCTTTCGTGGTTTAATCCGATGGCGAAATTATTGAGAGAATATCGCCTTAATTTTTTGACGTGGTATTGTTTATGGATGCTTCAGAAATGATATTTTTCAATTTAAGTGGCTCGAGCAGATCGAATTTTTTTAATGCCCAAAATTTCCGAGGGGATTGAGTTTTTTGGAAAGTTGTTCGTGATAATCGTTCTGGAGTTTTGTCGTCGTGAGGGTCCTTTTTAGACGAATCCTATGATAGCTTGGTGCGTGAAATATGAAAAAATTGAGAGAAATGCTTAATTTGTTTTATGAATATAATTTCCTAGAAAAAATCAAGTAATAAACCTAGTGAAATGGGTATTGTTGCCTATCTATGTTTTCGTTTATTGCTCATTATTTTGCACAGTAGGGGATTAAGGGATGTCGCAAATAATTTCTGTTTTTGAGAAGCGCGTTCAATGACCGGAGCAAATTTCTATTTGCTCCTCCATTGGCTGCGGCCTTGACGTCGAGAAATCATGCCGGGCATCGTGGGGGTATATGGCTAAACGCTGGTTTGATCTGAGATTTATCTTATTCGTCCTGGCTTTGCTGTTGGCTGTTGGGACGGGTCTATGGTGGTTTCAATTCCATCATTACAGCGTGCGTGAATCCATCGACGGGGCGATCGCCTTACTCCGTGACGCCGGGCCGTGGATATTTTTTGCCGCCTTGGCCATATTGCCGGCCATCGGTTTTCCAATTTCTGTTTTCTACCTGACGGCCGGCTCTGCTTTTGCTGCTCGGATGGGTATGGGTGGAGTGCTTGTTGCTGCCGGAGTCGCACTGTTGGTGAATATCGCCCTGACTTATTGGCTTGCGCGTTATGGTCTGCGCCCGTGGTTGGAACAATTAATCAGTCGGACAAAATATCGGATTCCAGTGGTTGTCCCCGCTGAGCAGGTCGAGGTGACGCTGTTGCTTCGGATCACGCCCGGCCCGCCATTCTGCATCCAAAGCTATCTGCTGGGAATGGCCCGGATAAAATTCAGCACCTACATGTTCATTTCCTGGATCGTGGCGATGGCCTACGCCAGTCCGTTTATCATTTTCGGGAAAGCCATTCTTGAGGGCAGGGGCCAGCTCGCGTTTTTCGGACTGAGCATATTGGTGGCAGTGGTGCTGATCGTTCATCTCCTGCGAAAGCACTACGGCAAGAAAAAGGCGGCGTGAAAACCCCCGACAGCATTCCCCTCGACGATGCGGGTCGCGTGCAGACCGTCACGGAGTTCACACGCCGGGTGAAAGATCTGCTCAAGGGCGGGCTCCCTCCTTGCTGGGTGCGTGGCGAGGTGTCGAATTTGCGGATGCAGTCCAGCGGCCACGTTTATTTTTCCCTGAAAGACACGGGGGCCCAGCTCGCATGCGTGATGTTTCGGGGTGATGCCGCCCGCCAGAGCGTACAACTGCGCGACGGGTTGCAGGTGCTGGCTTACGGTGAGGTCGATGTCTACGAATCGCGGGGCCAGTACCAGCTCATCACCCGTGCGCTCATCGAGCAAGGGGCCGGTCGCCTTCAGCAGGAATTTGAGAAATTAAAAAAACGCCTCGCTGACGAAGGCCTGTTTGACGCGGCCGGCAAGCAGTCGTTGCCGCTCCTGCCGCGCACGATCGGTTTCATCACTTCGCCCACCGGTGCGACCGTGCAGGATTTCATCCGTATTTTGATGCGGCGCGGCTGGCATGGCCGGCTGGTTGTGCTGCCGGCCAAGGTGCAGGGCGAGGGCGCGGCGGCCGAGATGGTCGGGATGCTGCGCCAGGCCGAGGCGCTGGGGATTTTCGATCTGCTCGTCATCGGCCGGGGCGGCGGGAGCATCGAAGATCTGTGGGCGTTCAACGAGGGGCCGCTCGTCCGGGCCGTGGCGGCGTGCGCTTTGCCGATCATTTCCGCCGTGGGCCACGAAATCGATTACACCTTGTGTGATTTTGCCGCCGATGCGCGTGCGGAAACGCCCAGCGGCGCGGCCGAACTGATCTCGAGCAATTTCATCGCCGGTATCGAGCGGGTCGAACAGGCGGATGCAACGATGTTGGAAGTGGTCGAACTCACCCTCGATCGCGGTCGCGAACGGCTCGATCATGCTCGCAGCCGGCTCCGGTTGCTCTCGCCTGCTGCTGCAATTGAGCGGGGTCATCTGCGGCTCGACGATCTGGCGGGCCGGCTCAACGCCGCCTTGCGCTCGGCGGCCCAGCAAAGGCGCGAGCAACTGGCCGGAGCCCGGGCGCGGCTGACATCCGCTTCGCCCGAAAAACGCGTGCAACTGGAATCCCATCGCCTGCTCGCGCTGTGGAAACGGTTGGAATCGGCCAGCCCGCAGTCGGCTTTGAAACGGGGATATGTCATGGTGCGCGATGAGCAGGGCAGGCCAATCGCCCGCGCCAAGGGGATCAAGCCCGGCCAGATGTTGGTGAATGAATTCCATGATGGGCCGGTGCCGGTAAGGGTGGAATAAAAATTCTTTTGGATGCTCTTATCTTCAGTCCACCGGCATCCCTGCCGGTTGCATGTTTGGCAAACCTGATTACTCCCTACTCAATTCCCGATGAAAAAGTGGATCTTCCCCGTCAGTTTCGTTCTGGCTGCTCTGGTGGCGGCCATCACTTACGCTGCAGAAAAACCTACCATGAAAGACAAAAATCCCAAGGCAGACGATCCGGCCGCCTGCGCCATCGACGGCGAAAAATCCGCGTGCGGTCTGCCATCACGCGTGGTGATCGACATGAGCAAGGCAAAGGTGCAGCGCACCGACGCCGAGTGGCGCGCGCGGCTGACGCCCGACCAATATCGCGTGGCGCGCCAGCAGGGCACCGAACCTCCGTTCCGCAATGCTTTCTGGGACAACCATGCGGATGGCGTTTATTTTTGCGTGGGCTGCGACACCCCGCTGTTTGATGCGAAACACAAATTCGATTCCGGCACCGGCTGGCCGAGTTACTGGCAGCCGTTGGAAAAAATGTTCGTGGCCGAGACGCGCGACACCAGCTATGGCATGATCCGGACCGAGACGCATTGCGCCGTGTGCGGCAGCCACCTTGGCCATGTGTTTGAGGACGGCCCGAAACCCACCGGTCTGCGCTACTGCATCAACTCCGCCTCGCTGAAGTTCATGCCCCGCGCCGAATA
>CAZIQP010000006.1:0-57072 GCA_964541315.1 uncultured Opitutaceae bacterium | reverse complement strand
ACCCACGTGCCAACTCCGACGGAAAGTCCGGGGCACCCGGAGCGACGCTTACGAATGATCATGCTTTGCCCTCACTATTCTCGGGCATGATTTTAATGGTGCGAGAGCGAAAGCGATCCTGCGTCGGGTTGGACGAGCCCATGAACCATTTGGAGCCGGGCGGCAATCATGTCGATTGGGGCAGCGGCGGCCAAACCTGATGGCACAGCCTGCCATCATCAACGAGTTTTGGGGAGCGTTTTGAATATGACCGGGTCGATTGCAAATGTGTCAACCTGCATTCGGACAAATTGATCGCTTCCCAAAGTAGAGTGGGCGGCACTCAAATGGTCGTGCTATGTTTGACGTTATCGTAAGCCTCTTGGGTTCGCGCCCATGCTTGACCAACCTTGTCTTTTTGCTGATTCCAAATTTCGGGAGTGGCGTTGTGTGTTTCCTCAGCCGTGGATTTCAAATAGGCTCGCGCATCGCCCATTTCCTTCATCGCGAAATCCCAGTTTTTTGTGTCCACCGTGCTATTCATGGTGGCTCGTTTGGCATTGAGTTCTTGGATCTGGGCATCCACCCGGGCTTCCAGTTTTTGCAGACCGGCGAAGAATTGGGCACGGGAGTCATAGGGATAGTCCTTGATGTCGATCCAACGAGTAGATGCCACCTCGGCGTCAGAGTAGGTGGTGCCTTGAAGCGTTGTTTGGGATGGGGATGGGCCGGCGGTTACGGTGGTTTCGTTTGCAATGATTTGAGCAGACGGAACGTTCTTACGACAGCCAATGGTCAGAACCATGGCCAGCGTGAGGATTACGATTGTGGGACGAATGAATGATTTTGTGTTCATGTGGGTGATAGGTTTAAAGATTATAGCCCGCTCTCGTTTGGCCCATTCGTCAGGGCAATAGCAAATGAGGTTGGTCAGTGGGTACTGGAATGATCAGGTTCGATCACTTCTGGCTTCAGTTCCAGTAGCCTTCATAAAATCGATACGCGTTCCCTTGCTGTTCCCAGCGTGGGGCGATCCAGACCGAGCCGGAACTTGGGGGCAATTCCCAATGGCCGGCCATCCATTCATATCGGCTATTGCGCCATGTCCAATAGCCGGCGATCCACACATGCTGTGATGAGGGTTGAGCCAGGACGACCTCCTGCTGCAAAGCCGGCGGGGCTTGGGTCACGACGATGGTGTTTCCGGCTGGTGCCGCAGTGGTGATCACCTGTTGGGTTGGCGCGGGTGGAGGAGGAGCGGAAACAACATGCGAATCGGGTTCGGAGGAACAACCGGCAAGCAAACCTACGACTCCGCAGCAGAGGAATGATGCGGTAAAAGGCCGGATCGCTTGAGCGATCGCCGAAGCTGAATAGCGGTCGAGTAGATAACGTTTCATAGAGATGACATGATAGCCTCGCTGTACCCTTGGCGCTATAGGGCTTTGTGCTACCGGGTGCATCAAGATAGCCTGTTTGTGAAGCGCACCACGGGTCAATGCCTGGCGGCTTCACATCAGAACAGCATTATGGGATTGCGCGCTTCGAAAGGAAGATGAAGTCCATTTCGTATCTGCAATCAGACATTGAAAAATACAAACCAAGTGTATCTGCAAAAACAAATATCGTCAGGCGCGTACCATTGCCCGAAAATAGCTACCGGAGGAACGTTCTGTGTCGACGTTCTCTCCCCTAACGCTCATCCACCTATCGATTTTTGCTCGGCTTGCTGGTAATCCCTGCGTCACGGCATTCAAATGCTGGGCGATTTTAGCAGATTCAATGCGTCCTGCATTTGCGCCCACGCTTGTCCGATCTTTTCTTTCTGCTCGTTCCAGGTGTCAGGGGTGGCAGCGCGTGAAGCTTCGCTCGCGAATTTCAGACGTAAACGCGCGAAGTTCAGTTCTTCCAGTATGAGATCCAAACTTTTCGAATCGAGGGAATTCTTCATGGCGGCGCGCTGGGAGCCAACCTCGTTCAACTGGGCGTTCGCGTGCGCTTCCAACCGATTCAGACCGGCAAAAAACGCTGCGCGTCTGGGGTAAGCGATATCTTTGATGTCAATCCATAGGGCGGAGCCAATCATGGTATTGGCCGGGTTCTCAGTCCCGCTGATGCGGGAGGGTCCGGACGCACCGTCACCGACATTGATTTGGACCATGGCGTCCGATGGCGGTAGAACGGGATTTGCGGGATTTTCAGCCCCGAATACTCTCACGCAAAAGGCAGCCACAGCGGGAATAAATAGAAAGAGGTGATTTGTTTTCATGTGATTGGAAGGACAAATGAATGGCATTGTTTCTTCGCGCCGCATTCATACAGCGTGTTTCTCAGGACGGAGGTTGAATCGAGCGTTGGCCGACAGAGGCTGAGGCGTTGCTCCGCCACAGCCGTGATCGACGGCGCCTGCGGCGAAAGATCATAGACAGGCCGCAAATGTGGGATGATGTCATCGGGTTGATCCTTGGTTCTGGCCTCGCAAATTTGCTAGGCCTGTTGCGCGTGCATTTCCTTTGCCACTGAACTGGGTTGCTCGGCCGCATCCTCCAAATTCTTCCGTTCGCCTGAAATTTCCACCGCGATGGCGGCAGCCTTTTCCACCGGCATGGTCTCGGCCCGTCGCTCATATTCCTGCTCGATGCGCGCATCCTCGCGCAGTTGTTCGATATCTTCAGGTTGGACTGTTTCACCCGGCAATTTCACCCGTAATTCTTCTATTACCATCAATACGGCGGCGGCAAGCGGGAGCGCAACCAGTGCTCCGACGATCCCAGCCAGTGCGGTCCCCAGAATGAGAGAGAAGAATATTACCGAAGAGGGGAGACGTAGCACCCGTCCATAGACGAGTGGCACTAGCACGCGACTTTCTATTTCTTCATAAACGAGGATCAATACGAAAACAATGGCCACAATGGTAGGTCCCTTGACGGACGCCGCAAGCATTGCGGGGATCAAGGTGAGGAGAAATCCGATGTACGGAAACAGGTCCATGATGCCTCCAAAAACAGCAATGGCCAGTGCGTTTGGCACGCCACATCCGAGCAGCACCACCAGGAGGAACACACCGGAAAAAACGCAGGTCAGCACTTGCCCGCGAATGTAGCTGCCGACGATTGTCCCGAGATTGAGCATCACGCGCGAAAGACGGATGTGATGTTCGCGGGGAACCAACGCAAACAGCGCTCCCCGCAGCCGGTCGCGATCAAGCATCATGTAGAAAGCCAAAAAAACTGCAGCGACACTCGAGGCGATGATCATAAACAACCCGGTTCCCATCGAAACAAGGCTCGTCTTGAATGATTTCACCAACTCAGCATAGCGGATATTGCGCAGCTCGTCGGCGAGATAGGAGGTAAAACGCGATTGTTCCAAACGGCTCGCGACGGTTTCACGAAAGCCGGCTTCATTATCAGACAAGTTTTTGAGCTGGGTGACAACAGTCGGGATGGTGAGAAGTGCAAGGGAGGCCGTCACGACGACGCCAATACCGAAAACTAGGCAAAGCGCGAAAACCCGGCCTGTTTTTCGCTTTTCCAAAGAAGTGACAATGGGGCTCAATGCGCCGACGATCATCAGAGCGATGACTAAAACGGCCATAACCGGCAGCACATGGAGCAGGAGCCAGATACTGCCGATGATCCCAATGATGATTAAAATCATCCGGACCGAAAGGGTGAAATTTACGGCACTAGATTTGACTGCGTTCGGATTGTCGTTTTGCATATAGCCTTACAACGTCACGGCCCGGCAAATCAGATGCACGCCGACGGGCGAAACAGGTTTATCGCATTAATTGAAGCAACGATTTCTGTCGGCGGCGTTTTAAATGTGCTCGCCCGTTTTTTCTATGTCCTTCCCCGCGCCTTTCACTGTTTGGCAGCCGTTGAAGAATATAAGTCCGACCAACAGCGTGATGGCCGCGACCAATTTTATTTTCAAGTGATTTGAGTTCATTCCTGCCTCTTCGCAGGCGATGTGCCATGCCCTTACTATTGGTCGCAATCCACTCCCGGGCAATGGATAATGCCGTGCCGGAAATTATTTGTGTTGGGCGCTCCGACGCTCGTTGATGCAAGTTGCAACCGCACACCAAACTATTCCCGCAAATTGCCGTGATCAGTGAGCTTTTTAGCCGCTCAGCCCATCCTGCGGAAGGGAAGAACGCGGTCGCGTAAATCCCTTCTCCAATGCATAGCGGATCAACTCAGGCGAAGTGCGAAAATTCAGTTTGGCCATGAGGCGGCAGCGATGATTTCGCACGGTCAATTCACTCAGGCCGACCTCTGCGGCAACCTCACCATTGGTGAGACCGCGTCCGAAAAGTCCCAGCAGGCCCTGTTCGCGGGCGGAGAGGATTTTGTCGAATGAATCGGGATTATTGCGGAGGCTCAGGTGCATCGCTTGGACAGCGGGAGAAAGATAACGCCGGCCGGCCAACACGGTGCGGATTGCTTCAGCCAAAGCTTCAACGGTCTGTTCATTTTTATCAACGAAACCGTGCAGTTTAGAATGCATGGCCCGATGCAGCGTGTATTCGTCGGAATAGCCGGAAATGCCGATGACTTTACTGCTCCGACACGCCGCAAACAGATCGTCAAGTGCCTCGAGTCCGTCGCGATCGGGCAGCGCCAGATCAAGAATGACAATGTCGGGTTGCCGGGCAGCGGATAACTGTAGACCCGACTTGGCATCCTTGGCGCCTAAAACCACCGAACCGGGTATAGCTTCGCCACAGGCTTTCACCAGCAGATCTCGCATCAGTGCATGATCCTCTATGACAATAATTATCACGTTGAAGCCACTTTACATTGCGCCCATGGACCCGGGCAAGCATAGAGCCTGAAACCTGTGCAGGTTTTTGATTTTGTTCCCAATAGTCCTCCAATTGGTGTTTAAACACCAATCAACGATTTTGACTCGGTCGCGCCATCGTCCTGCATTTTGGAACTTTGGAAACCTCGCCCTCCGACATTGGTCCTTCCTGGTTGCAAACCTCTGGTTGGCGCCTAAGTGCGTTCATTGGTCTCATTCTCCTGACGGCGGGGGGCTGGGCAGCTGAGTCGGATACTTCCACGCTCGCATTGCAGAAGCTCAAGAGTATGAGCGTGGAGGAACTCTTGGCCCAGCAGGTGGAATCGGTATCGCGCAAACCCGAGGTTTGGAGCGAAGCGGCGAGCAATGTGTTCCTCATTCCTGGCCGAGCCGCGCAAGATATCGGGGCGACCACACTGCCAGATTTGTTGCGTCTAGCCCCCAATCTCTTTGTCGCCCAATCGACTTCGGCGCAATGGGGCGTCGACGCCCGAGGCTTTGTGCGTTCAAACGGTTTTTCAAACAAGCTGCTCGTCATGATTGACGGACGCACCGTTTACTCACCTCTGTTTTCCAATGTGTTTTGGGACTCGACCGCAGTCTTTTTGCCAGATCTTGAACGCATCGAGGTCATCAGCGGACCAGCGGGTGCAACGTGGGGCGCCAATGCCGTGAACGGGGTGATCAATATCCAGTCAAAATCAGCACACGAAACGCTGGGTGGGTTAGTTTACGGCGGAAGTGGCACGGATGTTGATAGTTTCGGCGTCCGCTATGGTGCAAAGATCGGCTCTACCGGCGCGATGCGGGCGTATGTGCAAGGCTCGAATCACGCGGCCACCCAATCGGCTGCCGGGACGGAGGATGGTTTTGATTCATGGAAGACATTGCAGGGCGGCTTTCGCGCGGATTGGGGAGACCCGACCGTGGGAGAACTGACTGTGCAAGGTGACGCTTTCCGTGGCCGCTATGACAACGGCACGTTGCCACAAACCCGGAGTGACGGGGCCAATCTGCTTGCCCGCTGGTCGCGCACAACATCTCCGGATTCCAGCTTTTGGATTCGAGCGTACCATGACTACTCAATGCGCGACAGCCAAGGGGCACTCACGGAGATCACCCGGACGAGCGACGTGGAGTTTCAGCACAGCGCAAAGATTGGCGACTTTCAGCAACTGCTATGGGGAGCGAACTACCGCCTGATGTCGGACTCGATGAAGACAGTGGGATTCGCCATCGTACCACCGAAACTCGATTTCGTCCTGGGCAGCATTTTTGCGCAGCATCAGGTGGTATTCGCCGGGAATGCTCTTCGCCTCACCACTGGCCTCCGGCTGGAGCACAATTATTTCAGCGGATGGGAATACCAGCCCAGCCTCAGGCTCGCTTGGCACGAGCCCGGCCAGACGGTGTGGATCGCTGCATCCCGCGCCACGCGTATTCCGTCCCGTTTGGAAACCGGCTATTTCGCACCGGAAAATCCACCTTACCTCGTAGTCGGCGGCCAAGACGTCGTCGCGGAGACGGTCGATGCCTATGAGCTGGGCTGGCGTTCCCAGCCGGCCAAAAATCTATCGGTGACCTCGACTTTCTATTTTAACGACTACGACCACCTCCGCAGTGTAGAGCCCACGACGCCTGTTACATTCGCGAATGGGGTGGCGGGGCGCAGTTACGGACTCGAAATGTTCGTGGATTGGGAGGTGACTCCATGGTGGAGGCTCCGAGCGGGCGGCTTCAGCATGAATCAGCAAACCTGGCTTAAGCCCGGCGGCGCCGATTTGGAACACGCAGGGGGAGAGTCGAGTTTCCCAGACTATCAGATCCAGCTCAGAAACTTCTTTCGCATCGGAAACTCAGTGACGTTTTGGTCGGCGCTCCGCCGCGTTGCTGAGGTTCAGGCAAATGATAGTGGTGGTGGCGTGGTTCCCGCCTATACCGAACTTGATTTGAATCTAGGCTGGAAAATACGGCCGGACCTGGAGTTTTCCCTCACAGGCCGCAACCTGTTGCACCGTTCTCATCCGGAAATCGGTGGTCTGGCGGTTCGCCGGGAAATCGGGCGGACCGTCCAGACGATGGTGCGTTTGGCGTTTTAGCCGACCAGAAACTGCCAGGAACAAGCTGGTCGTCAAAACTAGCCGGTCAGTTGGCTCAGCCATGCGGGCGGGAAACTACTGCTGGATTTGGACGCCGGACGCCGGATTGTGCCCTACGGACAGCGCCTCGTCCGAAAAAACTTTCCGGCAGGTCGAGTGTCGTCCGCTAAATCGAGAAGTGATTCGGGGCGTGGAAGACTGTGGCCTTCCTCAAGCCACTCAAAGGCGAGGAAGCAGGCCGAGAATAGTTCGCTGAGTTCTTCCTGTAATCCATGTTTAATCTGAGATAGAAAGTTCATAGGGTTTCGATTTGTTTTTTTATTGGATCAGGTCGGAAAGCCTGATGAAGGTTGCGCTTCTTCGTGCAAGATACATGGCCTGGCGGTAATTTGCCATGGGGCTCTGACCTACTCTGCAGTTTGTCGGGATCGGAGCCAGCCGGCAGAATGAAAATTTCCTCCTGGGGCGCGGTGTCGGAGGCAGGTTTCGTCGTTCCCTGTTGGTGTTTAAACACCAATCACATTCTTTGACCAGACACGTCCCTTTTACTTACTGGTTGGATGGTATTCGGGCGACGGCCTCCCGGTCTTTCTCCCCTCGCTCCAACCTCCACTCCATTTGAATTCCGAACACTCCAGCACTGCCCGCCCCTTTCATGCCATGAAACCGGCGGCCACAATACGAGCTTTGCTCGTATTGTGGCTGGGAATGAACAGGACGTGGCTGAGTGCGGATGAATCGGCTCCTACGAAATATGTGCCACCATCCAGCACTCCGGTTCAGTTCGAATCGGCTGCGAACCCAACCGGTTGCTCCCCCGCGCAGAAACCACGCATTGAGGACACAAGAATTGCAAATCTGGTAAACATTCCCCTCGAACTTAAGAAGCTTAGTTTGGAAGAATTGATGGCGATACAGGTTACCTCGGTTTCGCGTATGGCTGTATCACTCGCTGATGCGCCTTCGGCTTTGCAGGTTCTGACCGACGACGATGTCCGGCGGTCTGGCGCGTCCAGCATTCCGGAGGCATTACGTCTGGCGAATAATCTGAACGTGGCGCAAAAAAACACTCATGATTGGGGTATCAGCGCTCGGGGCTTCAACACCGATCTTGCCAACAAGCTTTTGGTGATGATCGACGGGCGGACCGTATACACACCGTTGTTCTCGGGTGTCCGTTGGGACGTTCAGGATATCTTGCTGGAGGATCTCGACCGCATCGAGGTAATCAGCGGTCCCGGAGGCTCGGTTTGGGGGGCGAATGCCGTCAATGGTGTAATTAATATCACAACTAAAAATGCCAAGGACACCCAAGGATTTTACGGCGAAGCCGGAGTTAGAAACCAATTGAAAAATTTTTCCAGTCTGCGTTACGGCGGCCGGTTGGGACCGGACGTTTATTTCAGGGTCTATGGGAAATTCACTGATCGGGCCGGTGAAGCGCTGGCCTCTGGCGCCGCCGCCCAGGATGACTCGCATCTGCGTCAGGGAGGTTTTCGGTTGGACGGCGAGACACCCGCCGGTGCCAGGCTGACCGTGCAAGGTGACTATTATGAGGGAACGGAGGGCATGCCGGCAGCCGGCGATTCCCGTGTTGGCGGAGGCAATCTGCTGGGACGGTGGTCTCAAGTATTGCCGAACGGTTCAGATGTCAGTTTGCAATTCTACTACGACCGCACGTATTTTCGGCAGCCGTTCGCCGCCGGACTTTTCGGTCCTGCCGGATTTTTCAGCGATGACCTAGATACCTATGATGTAGACTTTCAGCAGAAGTTCAGTCTCGGCCAAAGCCATAAAATGGTCTGGGGTCTCGGGTATCGCCTCACAGATGACAAAACCAAGGATGCACCAGCGCTTGGGTTTGATCCCCCGTCCCTTAAACAAAGTCTTTTCAGCAGCTTTGTTCAGGACCAATTTTTGATCGAATCCCGGACGTTCCTAACGGTGGGCACGAAACTTGAGCACAACGATTACACCGGCTTCGAATTCGAACCGAGTATCCGGCTCCAAAGGGAAATTGAAAACCATCAGATGATCTGGGCCGCCATTTCACGAGCGGTCCGCACGCCGTCCCGGATCGATCGCGACATTCTGCAACCGAGCCAGGGTCAAACCATTCTCGGAGGAGGCAAGGATTTCCAATCGGAAACAGTCCTCGCCTTCGAGGCCGGATGTCGGGCCCAATTAGGCAAGCATCTGCTTGGATCGGTTTCTTTCTTTTACAATGAATACAACGACATCCGCAGCCTGCGCCCAACTGCCGGAACATTTCTGCCGCTGCTTTTTGCCAACGATCTCGAAGGAGAGACGCACGGCCTCGAAATGGCGATCAAATGGGATCTGCAAAAATGGTGGCGAATTAATGCGGGCTACACCCTGCTCAACACGAACCTTCACGTCCGTCCGGGAGGAGTGGATCTCAACAATGCTTTGAACGAGAACTCGGATCCGCAGAACCAGATCGCCTTGGGTTCATCCATGGATCTGCCCGGTGGCCTGGCACTCGATACTCAGTTACGGTGGGTTGATACCCTGCACAACAATAACAGCGGCACAGTCGGCACCGTTCCCAGCTACCTCGATCTCAACGTCAGGATTGGGTTTCATCTTTCGGACAACATCGAATTTTCCTTGGTAGGGCAGAATCTCCTGAACGGCCATCATGTCGAATTTGGCACGCCGGGGATCAATCGGGTGGAAATTAGGCGCAGCATATTCGCGAAAATTGCCTGGCGCTACTAATAGCTTGCAGACCTTCCAATCCATTCACTCCTAATCGCTGCTTCCCATGAACACATCCTCCCGCGGGATGAAATTTGCGACGATTTGGAGGGCCATCGCCCTCACATTGATTCTTGGTCTTCCGCCCATGATAAAGGCGGAGGGAAAGGCTCCGGGCGAATACGATGTTAAAGCAGCGTTTCTTTATAACTTCAGTGCTTTTACCGAATGGCCGGCGACGGCTTTCGAAACGCCGACCAGTCCAATTGTCGTCGGTGTGGTCGGCAAGGACCCGTTTGGATCGGCGCTTGACGCGATGATGAAAGGTGAGCGGGTGAAGGATCGTCCGTTGATCGTCTGGCGTGTGACACGGCCGGAAGACATGAGTCGTTGCCATATTCTCTTTATCAGTGACTCCGAAACGAAACAGTTGGGTGAGATTCTCAGCCGGCTAAAATCCCAGCCCGTACTAACGGTGTCAGATATTCCCGGATTTGCCGAGCTGGGTGGGGCGGTCGGCTTTACCACCGCCGGCAGTGTTCAGCTCTCAATCAATCCTGCGGCGGTACAATCGGCACATCTCGCCATGAGCGCCAAGCTTCTCCGTCTGGCCCGATTGGTGGAAGAAAAGGAAACTGTACGATGAACTGGCTCAATGATCTGCCGGTCCGCCGGAAGCTGGGGTACGCCATGCTGCTCACCAGCACGATTGTGGTCGTGATCGCCTGCGCGGTCTTCCTTACCGTCGAATACTTCGGTTACCGCAGCAGTCTGATCCACACCGTAACGACGTTGGCTCGAATTACTGCGGACAATAGCACGGCTGCCATTGCGTTTTCTGACAAGAAAGGCGCAACCCAAAATCTTGAGGCATTGCGAGCCGAACCGCAGATTATCGCGGCCGTTCTCTATGACGCCGAGGGGCAGATTTTTGCTCAGTTTTCCACTCGACCTGATGAGGTGTCGAAGAGCAGCCCGACTGATCCGGCCGGTGTGCGGATGGAGCGGGGTTATGTTATCGGGGTGCAACCGGTGACTGAAAGTTCCAGACAGCTTGGCACGCTTCATCTCCAGGCCAGTATGGACCAGATCTACGCCCGTATGCGGACTTATACCGCAGGTGTGCTGGGCGTGTTGGTCCTATCCTTCGCGCTGGCGTGGCTGATCGCCTCCATGTTGGGCCGGGTTCTGGCTCGCCCCATCCTTGAACTGGCGCACACGGCGGATTCTGTCTCAACCCGGCAGGATTATACGCTACGCGCCCAACAATATGGCCGCGATGAACTGGGCCGTTTGACAGTCGCATTCAATGACATGCTGGGCAAGACCCACTCGGCCATCGGTGCGTTGCAAGAGAGCGAATGGAGCCATCGACAATTAGTGCGCGCCCTGCCGACTGCCGCCTACATGTGCGATGCCCAGGGCAAGCTTACCATTTACAACGAAGCCGCAGTTACCTTGTGGGGTCGTTCTCCGGAAATCGGGTTGGAATCCTGGTGCGGTTCCTTTCGCATTTTCCGGCCTGATGGCAGTCCTCTGCCCCTTGATGAATGTCCGATGGCGGTGACGCTGCGCGAACGGCGGGCGGTGCGTGGTCAGGAAATTATCATTGAGCGACCGGACGGTGCTCGGCGCAACGTCATGCCGTGCCCGGATCTGATTCGCGATACGGGGGGGAAAATTGTCGGCATTGTGAACATGCTGCTCGATATTACAGAGCAAAAGCAGGCCGATGCCGCCATGCGCCAGCTTGCGGCGATCGTGGAATCGTCGGAAGACGCCATCATCGGCAAGGATCTCGAGGGCACGATCATGACCTGGAATCGCGGGGCAGAACAGCTCTATGGCTATACCGCCCAGGAAATCATCGGCCAGCCGGTTACCCGGCTGATCCCCGCTGACCGCAATGACGAGGAACCCTCCATTCTTGAACGCATCCGTCGCGACGAGCGTATTAAGCCCTATGAGACAGTGCGATGCCGTAAGGATGGCACAAAGATCGAGATTTCCCTCTCGGTGTCGGCGATCAAGGATGCGAGCGGGAAAATTATTGGTGCCTCGAAAATTGCCCGGGATATCACGGCGCGAAAACGCACGGAGCGGCAGGCTCGATTTCTCAGCCAACTGAGCCAGACGTTGAGTCAGATGGGAGACCCGGATGAAATCATTCGCACCGCCTCCCGCGAGGTCGGTGTTCACCTTGGGGCAAATCGCTGCTATTTTGGCGAATTTGACGAAGGGATCACCACCAGTAGAGTGAGGATGGATTGGGCGCAGGACGGGCTGTCCAGTCTTAAGGGAACTTATAACGTGCGGGATTTTGGCCAACCGGAAATGTATCAGGCCATGGCAGCAGGCCCGCTGATCATTGCCGACGTGGCAAATTATCAGCCATCGCGAGAATTTTACTCCAGTTACGAACAACTGGGCATCCGGTCGCTGGCGGCCACCCCCTATTTTAGCGATGGACCGGGCCGAAGTGTGCTTGTGGTCACTTCCGGGCAGCCGAGGATTTGGCGGGAGGATGAAATCGATCTGTTGGAAAACGCCGCGTCCCGCATCTGGCCCTTGATTGAAGAGGCGCGTGGACAGAGGGCTTTGCGCGAAAGCGAACAACGCCAGCGCGAACTCATGCAGTCGCTCCCCGTTGCCTGCTATACCATCGACGCCCAAGCCCGGCTGACCTTTTTCAACGAAGCGGCCATTGAGCTTTGGGGACAGCGACCGGAGCTGAACCGGACGCTTTGGTCCGGTGCGAGCGCGTTGCAGGCTATCGATGGTACGCCGCTCAGCCCTGAAGATTCTCCCATTGCTGTCGCGCTGAAAACGAATCGCCCGGTGCGTGGACAGGAAATCTATGTCGTGCGACCGGACGGCACGCGTCGTTGGACTGTCCACCACCCTGATCCCTTGGTCGATTCGGCGGGCGAACGCAAGGGCGTGATCAATGTTGTGGTCGACGTGACGGAGGAACGCACCTCCCACGAGAAAATCCAGAAAGTTGCCGAGCATTTGAACCTAGCCATGGCCTCCGGCAACCTCGGAGATTGGAACTGGGATGCAGGGACGGATCTCATCACGCTTTCACCCCGCACCAGTGAATTGTATGGCGTGCCCCGTACGCCCGATCTTACCCGTTCAGAAATGAGGAAATTATTGCATGGAGAAGATCAAGAGCGCGCACGTCTGGCTTTGCAGCGCTCAATGGAAACCCACACAGATTATGACATTGATTATCGGGTCGTCCGGCCAGATGGAACGCAGCTTTGGGTGGCCGCCAAAGGCCGGTGCATTATTGACGGCAATGGCAAGGTGACCGGCATGGTCGGAGTGGTTCAGGACATCACTGAACGCAAAATGCAAGTACAGGCCTTGGAAACCCTCTCCCGGAAAATAGAGGTTCAGGCGCAGCTTTTCGATGCCACACTGTCCAATATAACCGACCTCGCCTATTATTTTGATCTTAAGGGACGGTGGATCTACGCCAATCGACCGCTCCTGGAGATTTGGGGCCGGTCCTTGGAACAGATCACCGGCAAGACTTGCTTGGAACTCGGCTACCCTCCGGAGCTCGCCGCCCGCCTCGAGGGGCAAATCCAGAAAGTCATCGAGACCAAGAGTCCAGTCCGCGGCGAGACTCCCTATGCCAGCGCGTCGGGACAAGTGGATGATCACGAATATATCTTTAGTCCGGTGATGGATGGCGGCGGGGAAGTTACTGCGGTGGTCGGAACCACCCGACTCATTACGGAGCGCAAAAGGGCCGAGAATGAACTCAAGCGGATTCGGGATGAGGCTGTGGCCGCATCGCGGGCCAAGGACGACTTCCTTGCCGCGCTCTCACACGAATTGCGCACGCCACTCAATCCGGTGCTCTTGCTCGCGAGTGCCTCCGCAAACAATCTTGAGTTGCCGCCCGCGATTAGGGATGACTTTGAACTGATCCGGAAAAACGTGGATTTGGAAGCCAGGCTAATCGATGACCTGCTTGATCTGACACGCATCACCCGGGGCAAGCTTCAGTTGGATCTGCACCAATGCGATTTGCACGGGATACTCACGGATGCTTTGGGGAACGTGGGGTCGGAAATATTGGAAAAGCGTCTGGTGCTGATTTCTGATTTTGACGCAATTGAAAGCAGCGTTTGGGGCGATTCGGTCCGGCTCCAGCAAGTCTTCTGGAACATCTTGAAGAATGCCGTAAAATTCACGCCGCCAGGGGGCAGGATTGCCATCGAAACACAAAATGTCGAAAACCAGTTGACGGTCAAAATCACAGATACGGGGATTGGCATGATGCCACAGGAAATTGACCGGGCGTTTCAGGCATTTTCGCAAGGCGAACACGCTGTCCCCGGGGCAAATCTGCATCGATTTGGCGGCTTGGGGTTGGGACTGGCCATTACGAAAATGCTCGTGGAATTGCACGATGGACAGATTGGTGCGTCGAGTGCTGGACGGGACCAAGGCTCCACTTTTATCGTAGTGCTTCCGTTGGCGCGGGGAAAAATGAGCGAGCGTACTGAATCGCGGGGGGAGCCCGATGCGTCCAGATCCAACTCTCTCCATCCTTTGCCGCCGACGCCCACGCGAAGCCCGATGCCAATGAATCGACGGCGGATTCTGCTCGTGGAAGATCACTCCCCGACGCGCCTGACTCTGCTGCATCTACTCAAAAGCCGGCATTTCGATGTATCCGCCGTGGGGACAGCCAGCGACGCCCATAAATTGACGCTCACGAATGAGTTTGATCTGGTAATTTCCGATGTCGGCTTGCCAGATCGGAACGGATATGAACTCATGGGGGAATTACGTGCGATCCAGCCTCGGTTGATTGGTATTGCATTGAGTGGTTACGGCATGGAGGAGGACTTGGCCCGTTCGCAGGCGGCAGGGTTTTCGTTCCATCTGGTCAAACCGATAACCATCGGATTACTGGAGGAAGCCATTGCCTCGCTTCTCCCTGCCCCAAACGATGCGCCAACCCCGGATGGCAATCACCCATGAATATCCTCGTCGTTGATGATCACCTCAATCTCGCGAGGGTCACCGCCCTGGCGCTGCGCGCGCTGGGCTGCCGGACCTTCATGGCCGGTACCACTGCCGCTGCCACGCAATTGTTGAGGACGGAGAAAATCGACGGCATATTTCTTGATGTGAATTTGGGTGCGGAATCGGGGCTCGAGTTTCTCTCCCAACTGGGCGCACAATCTGCCCGACCGCCGGTCATCATGTTTACCGCTCAGGCGAAAGATGAAATCGTCGTGGAGGCTCTGCGGCGCGGAGCCCTGGGCTGCCTGGCCAAGCCGTTCAATATAGAGGATCTCAGTCAACAAATGAGCCGCATAGAACAGCATCGGCGCGAGCGGCCGCTTGGCTAAGCCAAAGGTTTCATGAGAAATATCAGAATATCTCTAGTGCAGCTTCCCTCGTCCGCCCATGACATTGCTTTGAGCGCTGCGCACGAAGCCTTTCCCCGGGCCGATATTGTCGAATCAGCCAAAATGGACGGCATCGTAGGTGGTGAAACGCTCCACGGACTCGATCTGTTGGTGCTGAGTGATGCCAACCCCGATCTGATAAGTCAGGCGACTCAGGCTGTGGACCAAGCAGGGTTGCCCCGGTGGGCTGTGGTCATTCTAGGTCGCGATACGTCCGAACTGGCCGAGACTGTTCCGCCCGAGGAATGGAATCCGTGGCTGCTTGCCCGTGTTTTTCGCTCCGCGCTGCTCCAGCATGAACTTCTTCGGGAAAATTTTCGCATGCGGGGCGATCTGAAAACTGTCGCCCGTCGCTTCAGTCACGATTTGGTCACACCGGTAGGATGTATCAACACCAGCGCCTGCGTATTGAAAGTCATGCCCGCTGAGGATACGCAATCGATTGCAGCGATTATTCAGAATATCGAGGACTCATCGGCTGAAATTTCCCAGCTTATCGAGCGTGTGAGTTTCGTCGTGAGGGCGTCAGTTGATCCGGGTGTGCCAATCGCGCTGGATACGGGCGAAGTGGTGGCCGCTGTGCTGAAACAGCTTAAAGCCGAAATCGAGAAGGTCGGCGCCACAATAATAACGCCTCCGGTCTGGCCTAAGGTATCGGGGATTTCAAAATGGGTGAATGTTATTTGGTGGAATCTCATCAGTAATGCACTCAAACATGGAGGCACAGGCGTGCATGTGCGGATCGGCTGGCAGCCCGAAGGCGAGGGAGTCTTGTTTTCAGTTACGGACAACGGTACGGGAGTAACCCCGATGATTGAGCCCGGGCTTTTTCGTTCATTCGATCAGTTGCATGCAACGCAAACTGCCGGTCTGGGCCTGTCTATTGTTCAACGTCTGACCCTACTGCAAGGGGGGCGTTGCGCTTACAAAAGCATAGCGGAGCGGGGTGGGGCATGCTTTTCTTTCACTCTGCCTTCGTTCAAATCATAAGCGCGTTTAGGGAAGCCGTGAGTTCACAGGAAGGAATTGTGCGAATGCCGCACATTCTCTGCTGAAAAGGCGTGTTGTTGGTCGCGTTTTGCAAGAAAAGTTCGGTGCGTGCTGGCATTTTGCACTTTGTGCCGCGCAGGCAGGCAAGAGACAAAAACCGCATCTCAATGCGCCCCAGTATCAAGTGATTGGGACGGCTGTCTGGCACATACCTTGCAAAGCTTATAATCTGTAGTTGGCCAATTTCTTGGTCAAATCCTCAACAATCCATTGTTCTCAAATTGTTCCTTCCAATGAATAAACTCTTCTCCGTTGCCATACTTGTTGCCGGCATTGTGCTCTTGATTTTCGGAATCAATGCACACGGCTCCATTGTTTCGAGTACCAAAGAGGCCGTTACCGGTACGCCCACTGACAAAAGCCTCTGGTTTATGATTCTTGGAGTCGTGGGAATTATTGTGGGCGGGCTGGGGGCATTTTCCCGTCGCATCAGTGGCTAAGCCGATCCCCGTATTCCATTTCACCCGAATTCTGCCTGTCCTGAAACCTCCTAATATGCGCAAGGCACGTCCTCGAAACATTCCTGCCAAGCAGGTGAATTCACGAAAGCACCAAACAACCCATTCCTCGTCATCCAACCATAAATTCAACCTCCCTTATTCCATGTCCGATACCACAAAGTCTTCCGAATCCCACACCAGCGACGACCTCAAGGCCCTTCTGCAAGAGGCCGAACAGGCGCTTAGCAGCACGGCCGGTGAAGCCGGTGAAAAGTTCGACGAGTTGCGCAGCCGCCTGCGCTCCGCGATCGACAGCGGCAAATACTCCATGGAACGAATGCGCGCCGAAGCCGTCCGTCGGGCCCAGCAGGCCGACAAGCTGGTCCGTGAGAATCCCTATCATGCCATCGGCGTGGCCGCTGCGGTGGGTGCCATCGTCGGCCTGCTCGTGGCGCGCCGCTGCCACAGTTCCGAATAAGAAACATGAAACAGTCACGCAGCTCGCGTGAGGCCGGTGCCGGCCAAGCTATGTGATCTCGCACCCTCTCTCCACTCATGCCTCTTTATCATCGACCCGAACCGCTCCCGCTGCGTTCTGCGCATGCTGTGATGCCGGATTTCTATTTTCGGAAACCAATTCCCTTTGTCCCCAAGGCTGGCACTTCGCGGCCCGAATCCAGCAGGCTGACGCGGTCCACCCCGACAGAACCTGTTTTCTACTCTAGTTTGCTAGCGGGTGTGGCGTTTGGTATGTTGGTTTTCACCGGATTTTCGCTTACGTTACTGATGGCGAGTCTGGTATGGACCAGTCCCCACCGCGATTGGTTCTTGAGTGGTCTCGTTCTTGCCTATCTGAGCTGTACCTTTGCAACGACCCAGGCGCTGGGACGCCGTTTGCGCGCTTGGCTGCCTTTAAAAGATATACAGATGAGACTTCGCCAAGGTGGACGCGATTTGGGCAACCTACTTGAATCCGTCCATCAGGGCCGTATGCCCAGTGCGAGCGATCATTGATCGCTTCTGTATCTGTCGTCGCTGGCAAAAAACTTCCCGTCGACTTTGATCAGGAGAACTTACCTATGATTATTCGCTGCGGTTACGATATAGCCTATCAGCTGAACACGCCCACAGTATTGCTCGTGATGTTGCAGCTTCGACCGGAGTTGGATTTCCGGTTGCGTTCTCAGGAAATCTTTAACGTCACGCCAGACGTTCTTGCGGTGCCGTTTCTAGATACGTTCGGCAATCGTTGCGTACGACTTACTTCGCCCCCCGGTCTCCTGGAGTTCAGGGGTGATGTTCTGGTGGAGGATTGTGGCTGGCCGGCTCCCGTGATGGTGCATGCCTGCGAACATGACGTCGCGGATCTTCCGGCGAATATTCTGCCCTATCTTCTACCGAGCCGCTATTGCGAAGTGGATCTCATGGGCCAACTGGCGTGGAATTTGTTTGGTTCGGTCCGGCCGGGCTGGAGTCGCGTCATGGCGATTTGTGACTGGGTCCACGCCCGCCTGCGCTTCGATTACGGGGCCGCCCGGGCTACGCGCACCGCTTGGCAAACCTGCCAGGAACGTGTCGGCGTCTGTCGGGATTTCACCCATCTTGCGATTACGCTTTGCCGCTGCCTCAATATCCCGGCGCGCTATGTGAGCGGATACTTGGGCGACATAGGCGTGCCGCCCGATCCCGCGCCAATGGATTTCGCCGCCTGCATGGAAGTCTATCTCGGCGATGCCTGGCACATCTTCGATGTCCGGCACAACGCCCGCCGCATCGGCTATCTGCCCATAGCTTACGGGCGCGACGCCGCGGATGTGGCGTTCACGACCAGCTTTGGACCGCACCAATTGAGCCGATTCATCGTGAGGACTATGGAGGTTCAAGCGGAAGCTGCCGTCGCCTGAGGACACGCTTTATGGGTTTTGCGTGTGCTATTGAATGCTCCATGCGGTCGGAATCCGTCAGGCGGATCCTTACCTCCTGGGGTCGATACGAACTGCAATATTTGTACCGTTTCCCAGGAGTGCGAGTTCCGACTGCTGGGTCTGCAATTTGGTCAGCATGTGTTCGCACTCGTCGCGGCCCACTTCGAGGAGTTCGCGCTGATCGGAATTTAACGCGCCAAGCTTTTCCTCCAGTAGCAAAAGAAGTGAGAGACGGATACTGGTCAGAGGCGTCTTCACCTCATGGCTTAGCGTGCTCAATGTCTTTGCCTTCGCCTCAAGGTTTTCGCTCAAGCGGCTCACGTTCACGAGCAACACGGCCCAACCCTCTTGGCCGCTGAAAATACCCGCGAGGCGGAAGATTTGCGTGAGGTAGGTTTGCCCGTCGGATAAAGACACAGTGCGACTGAGGTCATTACCCGCCACGTCCTGATTTTGAACGATAGCTGCGCTGATCAAACTCCTCACTTCACGGGGCAAATCATTCCCGAGAGCCAGTTTGGTTCCGAGTTCCACTGCGCTGGAATTGGCCTGACGCACTATGAAATCCCGATCAAAGACATAGAGCGGAAAGGGAAGGGCGCTGACCAAGGCCTGGTCAATGGGACTTGGTTGTGGCGAAGTGCTCATTGGCAGTCCGAGGGAAGTCATGTATCTGATGACGCCAATCGTTAGGCGTCGGTAGCGCCTGAGCAAGAGCGGCGTTTCATGGGGTGGCCTCACCGACCGGCTCGTTCGCCCACCGCTTGCGCTTGCGATAGATGGTCGCGGCATCGATGCCGAGCACCCGCGCTGCCTCCTCCAGCGTGGCGGTACGTGCGGTGACCAGACGGACATGCACCTGCTCGACAGCCTCGAGCGGAACGAGTGCGCCGAGCGCAATCTCAGGCCCGCCAGTCGCGGGGAGGGCCAGTTCGCTTGGCAGGTCATCCAGCTCCACCTTTTTCCCACGGGCAAGGATCACGGCGCGCTCGACGGAATTGCGTAGCTCGCGCAGATTGCCGGGCCAAGGATGGCGACGGACGGCCGCCCAGGCCTCGGGTGAAAAATCCTTAACCACTCCACCCGATTCTTCCGCAAAAAAACGCAAAAAATCCCGCGCGTGTCGCTCAAGGTCGCGCGGTCTCGTCCGCAGCGCGGGCACTGTCACGCTGATGACATTCAGGCGGTAGAAAAGATCTTCGCGAAAAGTGCCAGACTTCACCGCAGCCGCCAAGTCGCGATTGGTGGCTGCGACTACCCGGACATCAGCTAGGCGGGTCTTGGTGTCGCCCACCCGTTCGTAGGAGCGCTCCTGCAGGAGACGGAGGAGTTTTGGCTGCAACTCAGGGGGAAGTTCACCGATTTCATCGAGAAACAGGGTGCCACCGCGGGCGGCTTCAACCTTGCCCCAAGTATCTTTGATTGCGCCAGTGAAGGCTCCTTTGACGTGACCAAAGAGTTCGCTCTCGAGCAGCTCGCGGGAAAGACTGGGGCAACTGACCGTGACGAACGGTCCTGTGGCGAGCTGGCTGGTTTGATGAATATGGCGCGCGAGCACGCTTTTCCCCGTACCGTTTTCCCCCAGGATCAGAATGCTCGCCCGACTGATGGCGGCACGTTCAACCACCGAGATCACTGCCGCCATCTCGGAATCCTCGGATGTAAAGTCCATGGCGGGCTGGGTCTGGGCGACCTGCTCCTCGAGTTCGTCCACGCGTTGGCGCAAGCGGCGAGCCTTCTCGACGCGAGCCAGCAATTGTCGCAATTGTTCGGGCGTATATGGTTTTTCCAAGTAGTCTTGCGCTCCGCGGCGCATCGCCTCAACGGCCGTTTCGATGCTCGCATGCGCGGTGCAGATGACCACGGGCAATCGGGGCGAAATTTTTTGGAGGCGAGCCAGATAGTCGAGGCCGTCAGACTCGCTATCCATTCGCAGGTCAAGCATCACGAGGTCGTAATGCTCCTCCTGTAATTTCAAGAGAGCGACTTGGCCGCTGTCCGCAGTCTCCGCTTCATGACCTTCCGCCCGCACTGCGTGCGCAGAGGTAAGGCGGACACTACGCTGATCGTCAACAATGAGAATTCGCATGGATAATACAGTGGATGACCGACTTGGCAGGCAGAAGTGGCACGCTCTATCAAGATGAAGCCTCGTTTTTCGCATACAAGACAGGAAGCGGACCAAGGTTGATTTCATCAGGAAGCAATGAGCCTTTGCAACGTGCGACAAATTCTGGAGACGATCTTGCAAAATGCTAGACGGCGGGAGGCCTCAAAACAAAGAGCGAAGCCCTATCCCTTTTGTCTGCAATGAATTGCTGTTTTCGGGCTGAATCCGGCACGGCGCTGGCAATAAGATATGATCACCTGACACGAACTCTAACTCCCAAACTCACTCCAATGCTGCGCTTGTCCCTCCTATTTCTCGTTTTCGGCCTGATTGCCGGACTACTCGGTTTCAGCGGTATTGCCGGCGCTGCTGTCGGTATCGCGAAGGCGTTGTTTATTCTGTTTCTGATACTATTCAGCATTTTTTTGCTGCTCGGGATTTTTGCCAACGAACAACCCAGGCGCTAGCTCGCTCCTTTTCCATATCCTGCACGAAACAGAAACCTGTGAATCTACGCATCCGTTGAAAAGCCAGCGGAAACGCGAAATTAAAACCTCAGTACAATCCTGAAAAAATCGTTACCATGCCCTCCCACTCCAATCTGGCCTGCGATAACCTCTGCGAAATGTTTCTGAGAGACGTCGCGATGCTTCTTGTCACCGGCCAACTGATTAAGCGTTCGCTGGCCACGCTTCGTACGAAATGTGACCACTCAACCGAACTGGCTGGAAGTATAGATTCCATTGTGGCCATCAGTGATGCAGGTGAGATTAACCTTCGGGAACCCCTGTTGGAGGCGGGTGCAGTATTGCCGGCTTTGTCGGAAAGCACAGCGAGTGCTGTTGTAGCCGGGTTTATCGCCAGCATTCCAGGGGACGCACCGCCGGCGGTGTTTGCTGCCGAAGTGATTTCTACTCTCCGGCAACTCGTCCAGCATATCGAATTGAAAGCATTGCTGGCTGCCGAGACAGCGCTCTTGGTCGGACAGGCCAGCTTAAGTCGTGCCCTGCTCAAGTGGTCCGGAGAATGGCGGGCCTGTGCTCAGAGCCTGCGTTCGGTCACGGTGAGAGTGAGAGCAAAAGCCTACATCGCGGATATGGCGGGCAATACCATGACACCACAATTTGCGTAGAAAAAATCTGACCGCTCATAAACCTTCCCGCTGAACTTCAACCCAATCATACCATGAAAACTATTACCGTATTGTTAGCCGATGACCACCATATCGTGTGTGAAGGTTATCGGCACTTGTTGGGCATTGTGAAAGATATCAAGGTTATCGGTGAGGCCCATAACGGACATGAGGCGGTCACAATGGCGAAAAATCATCGACCGGATGTTATCGTGATGGACCTCTCAATGCCGCAACTGAACGGTTTGGAGGCCACCCGCCAAATCCTGATCGAAAATTCCTGCGCTCGAATCATTATCCTTTCAGGTCACAATGACGACGAACATATAAACCGAGTAGTCGAAGTAGGGGCCGCAGGTTACCTCTTCAAGCAAACGTCGGCACAATCGCTTACCCAGGCAATTCGAGAAGTGTGCGCCGGGAATAAGTTTTTTAGTCCTTCCATTATCAAACGCTTGGAGAACCGTTTCCAACGAGCAGATAGATCGGGAGAGTGGCAACTCAAGAATTCCCTGACTTCGCGGGAGCTTGAGGTCCTCCAACTGATCGCCGAAAGCAACGCCAACAAAGTAATAGCCGATGTGCTGCAAATCAGCAAAAAGACTGTGGAGAAACACCGGCAGCATTTGATGAACAAACTGAACATCCACGACGCTGCGGGTCTGACCCGCTACGCGATTGATCAGGGTATCATCGAGAGCCATCGGAAGCTGGCGAGCGGCTAGCCGCGAGTTATCGACGAAATTAGACTGCATGCAACAGCGATTGTGCTCCACACCACCAAACCTCCACCACCTCCTTATGAACCTGTCGAAATTTTCACCACCCGACCTCACGCTTGAACTTATTCCAGCACAGTACGCATGCGGTGAGGCAGCTCATCGGCCCCGTGCCATCCTCTTTGTTAACGACAATGCATTTGCCGGAGTATGCGCGTGGTGCGCCGACAAAGCAGAGGCAGACAAGTGGTGTCGCGAACAAGGGCTCCAGGCGTCCCATGGGATCTGCCCGGCTTGTCGCGCTCGCTTGAAGAGCGAGAATGATCTGGCGTGTGCTCGCCAAGTAGCCTGAACCAACTATCCGCTTGTGCGCATAGTAGCTTCAACCTTCCTTATCCATGGCCATGAAGAAAAAATCTTTTGACGCGGTGGCGAAGTCCCGCCGTTGGCGAATTTCAACGGGCAAACGTCTGGCTGCGATTACACCCAGGAACGCCGTGAACACTTGCGGCGTACGACCGGGGTGTTTTTTGCCCAGAAGCCGGCCCGCCGTTCCCCGGCTTTCGCACACCGCTAAAGTGCATTATTTCGTCCCGATTACACGCCGTCACGGAGCCGGCTCCGGGCGGCGTTTTGCTTTGGGCTGAAAGGTGCTCGCCCGTTCGCCATACGCGACAGGAGGTAATAAAAAAAGGGGCTGCAAATGTTATAATTGGCGTTGAAGCAGAGTTGGGATGGTCGGGGCAGGGCGAGAAATTGTGGTGGGAACTTCCCGGGGCGAGCCACTACCAAAAACAAAACATAACATCGTCAACCGGTCCCCATTTTCTGTCCCTCCCCGTGGATGGCCCTTTGGCCACGCAATCACCGGGCTTTCCGGCTGGCAAATGGTGCCGATGATAGAGCAAACGATGCGAGGTATTTCCCAAGGCTAGGGTTATAGTAAGGCATGACCAAGATGTCTCATGCGATTGCGGGACGCCTCAGTCACAAGCCACTGGGCTTGCCCGTCCAACCCGGAACAGTTGATACCCACAGTATCAACCATTGGCGGAAAGTGCGGAGGATGGAGAGGATGGCGCGCTGGACGCGGCGACATGGACTCCTGCTTCTCTCAATGGGGATTTCCCTCGCCCTGCATGGGCTGATTCTTTTCGGCTTCAACCGCAAGGCCGCGCCGGTCCGCGTGGCCGTGAAAGAGGAGGCGGCGCTGATCCAGATGGCCATGCCCGATCTGAAGGACCCGGAGGAAAACAAACCCGTGGAAGAATTGCGCGACGATGAGGCGGTGCCCGATCCCGGGATCATGGTGCCGACGCTGGTCGACATGCCGACGGTCGTGCCGGTGGATGCTTTCGTGCAATCGCTGGAGGCTCCGCCTCCCGCCCAGACCGATCTGAACGCGGAAAAGCTGGTGATCATTCCGGTCCGCATTTCCCGCAGCGGCGGCGTGGCGATGGATAAGCTTGGCAAGATCTTTGATCTTTCACAGCTCGACCGGGTGCCCGAACCCCTGGTCCAGATCCCGCCGGTTTTTCCGCCCAATCTGAAAAAGGAATATTCCGAGGCGACTGTGGAGGTGGGGTTCGTGGTCAACTCGAACGGTGAGGTGGTCGCCCCCTACCTCGTCAGGTCGGGGGAGCATTACGGCTTTGATCAGGCGGCTCTGGCCGGGGTGGCAAAATGGAAATTCCGCGCCGGGCTCAAGGGGGGCCGCAAGGTCAACGCCCTCATGCAGGTGACCATTCTTTTCCGGCTGAAAGAAGGTGGCGATTAACCCGGAAATTGCACCCTCACACCAAGAAATTCTTGGGACACAGGGGCGGAGAGAGACGCACGGAGGTCACAGAGGGGAAATACAAATTCAAGCTGCGGATTTGACGTTCGCGCCAGCTTAGCCGCGTGAGAACCTCCCACAACCTTGTACACTCCTTCTTCCTCTGCATCGGCCTGTATAAACCTAAAAAGCTTGGATGAGAAACCGCTCATTGACGCTCATCAAGACATGGAAAAACAACCGAGCCCAAACCTGGTTCGCCTGATCGGTGAATTGGAAATTACCGGATGAAAATTTGTGGAAATTTAAGCAGTTGGCTTAAATGAAGCCTGCTCAGTCGCCTGTCGTCCGATCGAGCAGCTTCGAGCCTTCGGTGCCGGCGCGCCAGAAGAGGGCGGTGTGGCCGACGGTGCCGACACACAGGGCGGGAGCGGCGGATTCCACCTGCATGCAGAGGGCGGCGCGTTCGTGGCGATCCTGACCGCCGCTGAAACGGAGCTTCACGAGCTCGCGGGTATCGAGCGCTTTGTTCAGTGCGGCCAGGAAGGCGGGCGTCACGCCTTCCCGGCCGAGGAACGCGGTGTCGGTCATCGTCTGGCCGAGTCCGCGCAGCTTGGTTTTTTGGGCACCGGTGAGGGAAGGAAGAGTCATTTGATTTAACCACAGATGAACACGGATGCGCACAGATAAAAGATAAATCTCTGATCAGCGAAGGTACTTTCCGGGGAGCTCTGACCGCTCTCCGTCTGTGACTATTTGTGTTAATCTGTGGTCGAAAACTCGTCCAGCGGCAGTTCGCGCCAGCGGCCGGCGGGGAGATCGCCCAAATCCAGATGACCGAAACGGTGGCGGTGCAGCGTCAGCACTTCGCAGTCCTGGCTGGCGAGCATCCGCCTGACTTGGTGATAGCGGCCTTCCGTGAGAGTCAGCTCGGCTTCGCGCGGGCCGAGGATTTTTAGCTCGGCCGGGGCGCAGGGATCTTTTTCTCCCTTCAACCGCAAGGTACCGCTGGCGAAAAGGGGGATCAGCTCCGGCGACAAATCATGGTTCACGACGGCGCGGTAAACTTTCGGCACCTTGTGCTTTGGGGAGGTGAGCCGGTGCACGAGTTCGCTTTGATCGGTGAGGAGAAGCAGGCCGCTCGTGTCTTTGTCGAGCCGGCCGATCGAGGTGATCTGCGGATTGCGCTCGCGCCAGCGCGGCGGGAGCAGGCTGTAGAGGTTCGGGCCTTCATGGGCGTCGTGCGAACAGACGAGGCCTGTGGGTTTGTGGAGCAGCAGCAAAATGCCTTCCACATGGTCGAGCGGCTCGCCATCGACCCGCACCGTGGCCGGGCTGACTTTCTCGCCGAAGTAATCGGCGACCTTGCCGGCGACAGTCACCCGGCCCCCGGCGATCCAGGCGCGCGCATCGCGGCGGGAGCAATAACCGAGATTGGCGAGAAGTTGATCGAGACGGCGCATGCAGAGGGTGAAACCACGAAACCGGGGAAAGACACGAAAATTCCGGGGAAATAATTTTGCTCCTGTGGCGCCGTTCTGCGTTCATGACAAACAACCTTCCAGCATGAAATGTCTGCTTCTCTTCCTTGCGGGGTGCCTCGTGCTCGTATCATCGCTCACCTATATCCATGCTCCGGATTGGATGTGGGCGTGGAAGCTGGCGATCCTTGCCGGTGAATTTGGCCACTGGCTCGCGATTTTGTCACTCGGACTGGCGGGTCTGGCCTGGGTTGGCGCTGCGGGTGGTTGGCGGATTTTGATCTTGTTGCTCTGCGCGACGGCGACGGCCGGTTTCCTCCGGCCTGTTTATAGCGCGTGGGCCATGGCCGGAAGGTTGCCAGGGGAAGTGCACGTTGCGTTCGGGGGTGGTGATTCCTCCCGATCAGTTTTCAATTTTGGCCGGCTGTATTTCGGTTCCCATCCAGGCGAGGTCAAGGTGACGACGGAGATTTTCGCCCGGCCCGAGGGAATTGAGCTCAAACTCGATTGCTATGCGCCACCGCTGGCGAAGGACACCACGCAGCGTCCGCCCTGCATCATCGTGATTCATGGCGGCGGCTGGGACAGTGGCGACCGGACGCAGTTGGCTGACTGGAACAAACATTGGGCAATGCGAGGCTACGCGGTGGCGGCGGTGAGCTACCGGCTCGCACCGCGCTGGATCTGGCCCGCGCAACGCGACGATGTGCTGGCCGCAATCGCCTGGCTCAAAGCGAACGCGGAGCGACTGGGCTTCGATCCAACGCGGTTGGTTCTGCTCGGGCGCTCGGCAGGAGGGCAGATTGCCACGGCAGTTGGCTACGGGGCGAATGATCCGGCGATTCGTGGGGTCATTGCGCTCTATGCGCCCCACGACATGCTGTTTGCCTGGTCGGTATCGCGCGAGGACGACGCGCTCAACTCGATCGAGCTCCTGCGCCAGTTGTTTGGCGGACCGCCGGAAGGCGAACGCCGCATGCTCTACGAATCGGCGAGCGGCCAGTTGCTGGCGCACACGGGTTCGCCCCCCGCGCTGTTGATCCACGGAGCCAACGACACCCTGTCGTGGTTCCGGCACAGCGAACGTCTGAACGCCCGCTTGCAGGAGTTGCGGGTGCCGCATTATTATCTGCGCCTGCCGTGGGCCACGCACGGCTTCGATTTCAATCGCGACGGTCCCGGCGGTCAACTGGCGGATTATGCGATCGATTGTTTTCTGCAAAGTGCGTTGCGGTGAGGCCGGCAGGAAAGGCTTTATGCCCCGGTTCGAAAGTTTCGTTGCCCTCGTGCGTTTATATCGCGGCGTAAAGCCGCTCCTACAGTTCGGAAAAAATCAGCGAAAATCAGCGGCCGGCGCCCGTCACGTTGGTTTTGATTTTCAACAGCGAGTGATTCGAGGTGATAAAAAGCGTCTTGCCGTCGGCCCCGCCAAAGGCGCAGTTGGCGGTGGGCTGGCCCGTCAGCAGCGTGCCGAGGTGTTTGCCTTCGGGACTGAGGATGAGCAGACCGCCCGGGCCGGTCGCCCACAGATTGCCGCGTGCATCGACCTTCATGCCGTCGAAGCCGCCCTGGCGTTTCGTGCGGGCGATCAATTCCGTGGCGTCGAAGAACACCCGGCTGCCCGCCACCGATCCGTCGTCCTTGAGCGCGAACGCCAGGATGACGGGTTTCGGGCCGTGCGTGCTGCCGACATAAAGCGTGCGCTCGTCAGGCGAGAGCGCGATGCCGTTGGGCCGCTCCATCTCGCGGGTGATCACGGTGAGCTTGCCATCGGTGCCGAGCCGGTAAACGCCGTTGAATTCCGTTTCCGACTTCACGTCGAAGGGCAGGCCATAGGGCGGATCGGTGAAAAACAGATTGCCGGCGCGGTCGAAGCACAGGTCGTTGGGACTGTTGAAGCGTTTGCCTTCGAAGCGATCCACGATCGTCTCGAAACTTTTTCCATCCAAGGCCAGCCGGGCCACGCGCCGGTCGCCATGCTGGCAGAGCACGAGCCGGCCGGCTCGATCCAGGGTGAGTCCGTTGGAGCCGCGTTCGCGGCCGTTGTATTGAGTGCCGGTGAAACCGCTGGGATCGAGCAACACGGTGATGCCTTCGCCTTCCTTCCAGTGATAGACGCGGTTTTCCGGCACGTCGCTGAAAAGCAGGGCGTCCTGGACCGGCACCCACACGGGACCTTCGGACCAGTTGAAACCTTCGGCCAGTTTTTCCATCGCGGCCCCGGGCGCGAGGAGCGCGTCGAGAGCCGGGTCGAGGCGTTCGACTGAGCCCACGACCGGATAAGGAGGTTGGGTTACGGAGATTTTCGCCGGTGCTTTTCCGAGCAACACCAAGGTGGCGGCGGTTTGCGCGGGAACGCGGGGGGCGATCGGGTCAACGGGAGAAGCCGGGACCTGTGCGACGGTGAGCGGAGCGGGCGCGGCGAAGGCAGCGGGCAAAGTTGCCGCGACAAAGAGCAGGACCGATGGAATGATATTCATGGGGTAGGGTGAAGACACGTTTAGCCACTTTCGTTTCCGACGCAAGATTGCGGACTGAGACGGACCTGCGAAAAAGGCTGAGGTCTGTTTTGTGAAGCTGGGCAGATCTTCACCACGAACAGCGCACGCCGCCGAGCAGGAGCCGTGGCGTGCCGGTGTTCACGATGCCATCGGCGCTACGGCCGGTCTCGATGCGGGCATTGTTTAAGTTTTCGCAGGTGAGATACAGCTCGCAGTTCGGAGTGACGCGGTAAGTCGCGCCAAGATCGAGCACGAGAGCGGCACCAAGAGGAAGCAGGTTTTCATCATCCTCAAACTGCCGGCCGAGGACGCGGAGCCGAGGGGTGAGCGTGAGTTTTTTCACCGGTTGCCAGGACGCGCCGACGGACGCCGAGTGCTGCGGGACCTGCGCGAGACGGTTGCCCGCGAGATTGGGTGAGAGCGTGGCGCGGCGCACGGTGGCGTCGTTGTAGAGGTAGCCGGCGGTGAGCGAGAGCGTGGTGGCGGCCTGCCACTGCGTCGACAGCTCGATCCCTTGGCCGAGCACGCGGTCGAGGTTGAGCCGTTCGCGGCCCAAGCCTCCGGCGGGCACAAAGCCGACGATGGGGAAGGTGCCGGGCCCGTGGGCGAGGGTGACATTTTCCACGGCGTCGCGCAGATCATTTCTGAAAACCGTGGCACTCATGGCCAGGGTTTCATGGGTGTATTCGGCGCTGAGTTCCATGCTGGTCGCGCGTTCGGTTTTTAAACCGGGGTTGGCCTCGGTGATGACGTTGCCCACGCGGAACGGACGGTAGAGTTCGTTGAGGGTGGGGCGGCGGAAGGATTGTTGGGCGGCGGCGCGCAGGCGCCAGGCGGAGGACGGTTGCCAGACCAGGCCGGCGCTCGGGGAGAATTCGACGCCGTCGGAATCGGGATAATGATCGTCGCGCAGCACTGCGCCGGTGGCCCGCGTGGTTTCGCGCCGGTGGCCGTCGCGTTCCTGCCAGAAATCCAGCCGGGCCCCGAGAGTGCCACGCCAGTGGCCGGCGATCGGACGCTCATCCATGAGAAAAAGCCCGGTGATATCCTGCGCGCCGCCCGCGACGCGTTCGCGCGTGAAATCGCCGTTGGCGAAGGTGAAATATTCGCGCGTCTCGCCGCGCACCTGCCGGTAATCGAGGCCCGCGCTGGTGCGGGATTTGTTTTCGCCCAGCCACACGCTCGTCCAGTCGGCCCCGAGGGCGGTGGCGGGTACGGCATACTGGTTGCTCGCGGGAGTTTCGGCGGTGCGGGTGGCGTTGACCGAGCTGAAGGTGCTGGCGAAGTTCTGGTCCTGCGCGTAGGCGAGCGCGGACCAGGAGAATTTTTCGGTGGATCGGGAGGTGAAGGCGACAGAGCCGAAATTTTCCCGGGACGAATTGGTTTGGTAGGGCGTGCCATTGCCCCGGGTTTCGGCGAAAGTGCGGGCGGCGACGGTCAGTTCAGCGTTGGTTCCCACCGGCTGGCTCCAGCGCGCATTCAGCCAGTGATGCCGGCTCGCGGCGGCGACATCGATGGGGCCGCGATCTTCCGGAGCGACGATGACAAAACCATCGGTGGCGAAGTCGCTGCCGGAAATTTGCAACGTGCCGCGACCGACCGGCTGGGCGAAGGAAAGTTCGGCGCTGCGCAGGGAAAAATCTCCGAAGGCGGCGGAAAACTGGGCGCGTTTGGTGGCGGAAGGGTCGGTGATGAGCTGCACAATACCGCCGAGAGCGGCATTACCCCAGGCGGTCGCTCCGCCGCCGGGGACAATTTCGGCGCTGGCGAGGGTTTCGCGCGGCACCTTGGTCCACGCCACCCATCCGCCGAAGGGATCGTTGAGCGGCACGCCGTCGAGCAGCACCAGCGAACGGCTGGCACCGCTGGGACCGAGGCCGCGCAACGACACGCCTTGTGCGGTGGGATTGGCGATGAGGCTGCCGCTGCGGCGGAAAAGGCTGAAGCCCGGCACCGAGCGAAGCGCATCATCCAAGGTGGCGGTGGGAGTGTCGCGCAACGTCTCGCCCGAGAGCACCGTGACGGAAAACGGAATATCGGCCGGTTCGGCAGGCGAGCGCGAGGCGCTGATCACCAGCGTGGGCAAGGTGACCTGGGCCGTGGCGGGCAGGCTGAACAGGAGGGTGATGCAGGGGAGCAAGGCTTGGCGCATGGTGTGCGGGGAGGGTGCCGGTGTATGGGCTGGGGGCAAGTGTCAGAATCGTGACTCATCCGCCTAAGTTTAGTCTCGCGCAGGTGTCGGCTTGCGGGAAACCTACCCGTTCATATGGCTAACTGGGAATACAAAGTCATCAGCAGCGGCAAGGGCGGATTCGCATCGCCGGTGCTGATGGAAAAATTTATCAACGACCTCGGGCAGGACAATTGGGAGATCATCAGCTTCCATCAGCCGCCTGACAATGCCCTGGCCTTCACCGGCCTTGCGCGCCGTACCACGCAACGGGACTGGACGCTGGAGGACGCCGTCAAGGCGGCGGCCCGCGCCGAGGCCGACAAATTGCGCGCCGAATTCGAGGCCAAGTTCAAGGCGGCCTCCGGCGTGGCCCAACCTGTGTCCGCCGAGGAACAGGCCGCGACCTTTCTCGCCGAGGAAAAGCTCGGCGCCGAAGGCAGCATCCGCCGCCTGCGCGACACCTCGCGCGACGATGATCCCGATGCACCGGAAGACGAGAATGGCGCCCCGCCGAAGAATGATTGGGACAAGCTCGCTTCCGAAGACGAGCTGCCGACTTTCTTTGATGCCCTCCGTCCGCATATGCGCCGCAACCAGCGCGGCCCCGGCATGAGCGTGGGGGTGGATTTCCTCGCCAAGAAATGGCGGCTCGAGGAATCCGACATCAAGACCGCTCTCGTGGAATGCGGCATGCAGATTCCTTCCGACGAAAACGCCAAGCCCGTGTACGTCGAGTACGAGGGCGAACTCTATTGGGTGAATATCAACCGCCGCGGCGAAACCTGGATCAACCTCCGCGAGAAACCCGAGCCCGTTTTCCGCATCGTGCAAGGCAAACGCCTGACCGAGGAAGAATCTCCGGTGACAGAATCAGCGCCCGCCGCTGCGCCCCGCGAACAATTTGTACCCAAATCCCAGCCGGTTCATCATGAGCCGGCACCGGCACGCGAGTCGCGTTCGGGGGCTCCGGCGCAATCTGCCCAACCCGCCGCCCAGTCGCCGCAACGCGATCAACAGCCTCAGCAACCCCGCAGCCTGCTCGACAAGATTCGCGGCATGATGCGCCGCAATCGCCGTGGCAACGGGATGTCCGGCAGTTTTCCGTTCCTCATCAAGGCGCTGAAGACGACCGAAGCCGGATTGCTCGAGCAGCTCGCCGCGCTGGGACTGGTCCTCCAGAACGAGAGCGACCCGAAGCCTGCGTTTCATGAGGAAGGTGACTTCCTCTATTGGATGAATAAAAATCAGCGCGGCGAAATCTGGATCAACGCCCGCAAGGAACGCCGCCAGCAGCCCGGTGGTCCGGCGCTGGCCAATGACGGTCCGGAAGGTCAGGATGACGGCGAGGCGGAGAATGCAGCCGAAGCGCCGGCCGCCACGACCGAGGCATCGAGTCAGGTGCGTGCGAGCGAAGCTCCGAGCCCTGCTCCCGCGACTGAGGTTGCTCCCGTTGAATCGACACTGGTCGCACCAGCACCGGCCGCCGCGTCTTCACCCACCGGCCATACGCTCGCGGCGGTGCGGTTGCTTTTGCAGCCGAAGAAACGCGGTGAAGGCGTATCCGCCCTTGTGGTTGATGTTGCCCAGCAGCTCGGCCAGACGCCGGACCGGCTGATTGAGGCGCTCGCCGCCGCCGGGGTAAATGAACCTGCCGACGCCGATGCAAAGCCCACGTTCGGTGAAAACGCCGGGGAAATTTTCTGGCTGAACCGCAATGCCAAGGGCGAACTCTGGCTCAACGCCAAGGCCTCGAAAGCATCGGCCGCAAAAAAGACGCGCAGCAAGAAAAAGGATGACGAAGCCGCGGCGGAGTAAATTGATTCGCATACATTCGCGATGGGTTCGACACCCCGAAGCTTAGTTTGGTGTAGGAGCGGCTTTATGCCGCGATTCAACAAACCATCGCGGCATAAAGCCGCTCCTACAGGAAGAAGTGATAATGGCACAACGAGGTGAAGCTCCTGTCCGATTGTCGCTTGATCCGAGAACGACCATGGGAAAAATCCTCACTTCCGCTTTGTTTGGCCTCTATCTGCTGGCGATGGTAGCGGCGGCCTGGTGGCCGTTTGATTTCAGTTTTTCCGCCTGGTCGGCAAATCACATCGAGGATTTTGAGCCCATGCGCCTCATGCAGCGGTGGCGGTTGGAGGGTGATATGTTGAAGCTCGCCCTGTTTATTCCGGTGGGGATGTTTTTCGCCATGGCTTGGGGCTCGGCCGGATCGGCTGGGAAGATGGCGGGTCGGGCGGTGGGTCTGGGTGTCGGCCTGAGCGTCGTGATCCAGGCCGGGCGTTGCTTTTTGCCCGGCCATATTCCGAGCGTGTCCGATGTGGTGATGAATACCACGGGAGCTTTTCTAGGGGCGGCGGTGATTTTCCTGCATGAATTTCCCCGGCGTTCACTGCTCGCGCTGGTCGTGGCCTGTGTCCTGATCTTTGTTCTAGCCGCCACCTGGCCTTGCCGCTTCAGCCTGCAGGCGGCGACCGGGACCGCGTTGACCAGCCGGTTGGAATGGTCGCCTTTTGCCGAGGCCTTTTCCATGGGGATGTTGCGGGAGCGGGCCCTGAACATTGCGGTGATGCTGCCGCTCGGGTTGTTGGCGGCGACGTATGCGTTGCGGAAAGATCGCGTGGGGCAGGCGCTGCGTTTCGCCACGCTGCTGGGTTTTGCGAGCAGCTTGAGCGTGGAGTTGCTCCAATGTTTTTTGCCCCACCGCACGCCCAGCCTGTCGGATCTGTCGCTTAACACGCTGGGTACCTTGCTTGGTGCGGTGATGGCCGTGGGACTCGAACGCTGGACGGCGATCCGGCAGCCGAAGCCATAGGAATTCCGGCTCAATTGATCATCGCTTCGCCGGCGTGGAAACGGGTGAGCTCGGTGAGCTGGTTGGCGATCAGGCGGTCGGGGCGGCAGCAGGGCAGGCCGCCACCGGATTGGGTCGGGTGTTTGCCGGCCCATTGTTCGAAAACACCGGGCATGACCAGGCGAACAATGGGTGGCTCGATGCGGTGTGACTGGCGCAGCTCGCTGTAGACGGGATTGCGCCGGGCGATCGCCTCATCGAGTTCGCCGGCGAGGAGCGGGCCGGTGGGGGTTTTCACGGTGCCAGGCCGGAGCTCGATCCACCATTCATGTCCGCCCTGGGGATTCGGACCGGCCCGGAGATAGTACGGTGCGACATGGAAATTGACCGGAACCCACTGGCGGGCGGAACAAACCTCGAGCAGGGATTCGTTGAGCTCGCGTTCACTGATGTGTTCGTCGAAGGAAGCGAGCTGAAGGCGGATGCGGCCGACGAAGTGGATGCGCGGAATCTCGATGGAAACGAAACGCACGATATCGCCCACCATGTAGCGGCACAATCCGGCCGGCGTCGTGACGATGAGCGCGTAATCCACGCCGACCTGCGCCTGGGCGAGCGGCACGCAGGCGCGGCCGAGCGTCGCGGGCAGGGAGTCGTCATAATCCGTCATCGGCAGGAACTCGAAGAAGATGCCCGCGTCGGTGAGCAGGCGCAGGCCATCGGCCGCCTTGCCGTCTTGTACCGCGAACCAGCCCTCGGCGGCGGCGTACACTTCCCGGATATCGACCGTCGGTCCGAGCAGCATTTGCAGCTCATGCGTGAGCAGGCCGAGCGGAGCGCCGGTGTGCAGGTAAACCTCGAGATTGGGCCAAAGCCCCTGCAGCGTGGTGATTCTCGCTTTGCCGCGGACGCTGCGGGTGCGCACCGTGTCGGCCAGAAGGCGCACCGCGGTGGGTTTGCCGCCGATGAGCGTGACATCGCGGGAGAGCATATGGTCGGCGATGGCGGCGGTGCGGGCAGGGCCATCCGGGAGTTGCGCGAGTCTGGCCGAAGGCGAATAAAGATTGGCTTCAGCCCAAGGCGAGAGCGAGAGATGGTTGATCGCGTCGAAGTTGCCGGAATAGGCGCCGTTGATCTCGGTGAGCTTGGTGCTCGCGCCGACCTGCAGATGGCGGCCGAGAAAAATGCCGGCGTGTCCGGCTTGCATTGCATGCATGAACACGGCGGCGGAAAGGCCGGCCTGGTAATTGGCGAGCATTTCGCTGGTGATCGGCAGGCGGCGCGGAGCGCCCGTGGTCGTGCCTGCGGTCTCCACGAAAAACTGACAGCGACCCGGCCAGAGCACATCGGATTCTCCGCCGACCATGGCCGTGATGAACGGTTCATAGTGGACATGCTCCACCAACGGCTGGCTGATGCGGAAACTGTCGTAGTCCATGCCGGCATGCAGACCCTGCCGCCCGCCGAGCTGGCTGCGACCAAGCGAACCGAGCAGGCGGCGGAAAATAACCTTCTGCGCTTCCACGCCATTGCCCGTAAGTTTGAGCTGTTTGGCGAATTGGGCGGTGCGCAGTCCGGCGAGGAAATTGACAAGTATGCGGGGAGCCAGGGTCATCTTTGACTGAAATCTAGGAGAATAATTGGAAGCATCGCCACACTCCAATTGAGTCTGGAACTGAAAAAACCGTAAAGCCAAGAGTGAAACCGGGGGCCGGCGCGCCGGTTTCGGGTGCCGGGACCGGGGGCGCCGACCTTGGCAGCAAATCAAAAGGGGCTTTGCCCGGCGACCTCCGCCAGTTGATCGGCGATACGCCGGTCGGAGCCGCAACGGGGCATTTTGTTTTGTCCGCCCCATTTGCCGGCGCGCTTCAGCCATTCCTCAAACAAACCGGCCCGGACAAAATGCACCAAAGGCTCCACCAAGCCGCGACCGGATCGTTTGGCGGCATAGTCGTCATTCCGCGAGGCGAGTTCACGGTCGAGGTCGGCGGCAAACGCCACCGGATCCGGCGCGGTCGCGCCATCCGCCGGACGGAGCTCGATCCACCACTCGTGCCGGCCAAGCAGCCGGCCGTGTTTCGGATCCGGGAAGAGCGGAGCGACATGAAAATTCACGGACGCCACCCCGTGCCGCCGGCAGATTTGGGTGATGCTGTCCGTGAGCTCGCGCTCGATGACGTGTTCGCCGAAGGCGCTGAGCTGGAGCTTGGTGCGGCCGGCGTAGACCAATCGCGGCGGATGCGTGCTGATGAAACGAACGACATCCCCGATGATGTAGCGCACCAGACCGGCGGGCGTGGTGAGCAGCAGCACGTAGTCCACTCCCGGTTTCACGCCCTCCAGCGGCAGGGCGCGGGCGAGCCGGCCGTCGTTGAAATCCGGCAGGGAGAGAAATTCAAAAAACAGGCCCCGGTCGGTCAGCAGACGCAGACCGGCGGCGGGCTCGGTATCCTGCACGGCGATGAACCCTTCTGAGGCCGGATAAACTTCGTGGAAATTCACATCGTCCCCATAGGCGGCGCGCAGTTCGTCGGCAAAGGGCTCCACCGGCACGCCGCCGTGGACAAGGCATTCGAGATTGGGCCAGATTTCCCTGAGCGTGGCGACCTCGTGTCCGGTTTCCTGCAACGCGTGCCGGCGCATGGTCGTGGCGAGCACGAGCAGCCAGCTCGGAATGCCGGCCACCATGGTGATGTCGGCGTGACTGGTGCGGCGGGCGATCGCCGCCAGTTTTTCCGGCCAGTCGGTCATGTGGGCGATGGGAATGCCGGGTTCGTACAAAAAACGCTCGACCCAGCCGGGCAGGTTCAGAGCCGCAATGCCGCTGAGGTCGCCGGAATAAATGGGCGGCGTGACCGACGGAAGCGGCGTGAGCGCGCTGCTGCCGCCAAGAAAAAGATGGCGGCCGCGAAAGACGGAACCGCTCCCGGTGCGCTGCGCGTAGAAAAAAAGCGAATCGAGCCCCGTGGCGCGAAAATGCTGCAGCATGGCCCGGTTCACCGGCAGCCATTTGGAGGCCCCGGCGGTGGTGCCCGAGGAAACGGCAAAGTGCGCGCAACGTCCGCGGCAGAGCACGCCGGACTCGCCCCGCTTCATCCGTTCGATGAAGGGCGCAAAATCCTCGTAGGTGCGGGGCGCGATCCGGTTGCGGAAAGTTTCGTAGCCCAGGCCCGGTTCAAGGCCGGTCTGGCGGCCGAAGGCGGTGCCGGCGAGTGAGCCCAGCAACTGGCGGAAGATTTTTTTTTGCGCCGCATGGCCGGGGCCCAGCCGGGCCAGCCGGTGGCGGGTGTGGGCTGCGCATTGGCCGCCGACAAACCCGGCGAGACGCCCCAAGCCCAGGCGGCGCGGAGCGGACGGACGCGGAACGGTGGTGTTCGACATTAGCGGTGCTAGGCGGCCTGATGCTGCTTCTGGCGGAGCGAGCGGTAGAACCCGGTCAGGAGTGGCTGGAAATTCCGCGCGTGAAAAATAAGCGAGGCATGCTGCACCGGGTTGTCGAGCTGGTTGGTGACCGTGTGACACCTGCCATGGGGAAACCAGGCGGAGGTGCGGGTGCTCAGCTCGCGCACCGTGGGGGCGTTGGCACAGAGCACCGAGCTTTCCTTTTCCGAAAAGAGGACCAGCGTCGGCGCGTGGCACAGCGGGCGGGCCGAACTGAACGGGGCGAAATTGCAGAGCGCCTGCACGCGGGCGCGGGCGGCGGCGGGTTCGATCGAGTTGATGGTATCCAGCACCGCGTCGCGCAGCCGGCGCAGTTCCCCCGCCGAGAGCAGCAGGCGGAGCGCCTCCCGGTTTTGCGCGCCGGATTCGAACATCTTCAGAAACACGGACCGGGAGCGTTCGATGACGGCGGCGTCATCCCGCCCATCGGCGTCAATGATGGGTTTGATCACCCGGCCGAGCAGGGTGGTTGGCTTTGGTTTGCTCGAATCAACCAGATCTTCCACGCAGGCGACGGGGCTGACCAGCACCAGGCCGGAGAGCGTCGGCATGGCGGCGGCGTGGCCGGTGCGGCGCAGCCATTCCATCACGAGACCGGCGCCAAAACTGATGCCCAGAATCACCGGGGGACGGCCGGAATGGACGGCCAGTTCCTCGACCAGATCACCGAGCTGGGCAAAAAACAACTCGGTGGAAAAACCGCGCCGGGGATAGTTGAAATAATACAGGCTGCCCTGGTGCAGCAGACTGCCGCGCACAAGGTAGAGCGCCTCGGTGGCATCGGGCACGAAACCGCCCACCACGATGGTGGGAAGCGGTCCCGGCTTGCGTTCCACCCGGAGCGTGGCGCATTGGTGCGGACCGGCGAGACCGGCGGCGAGCAGGGCCTCCTGCCGGTGTCGGATCACCGGAGTGTGCGCGACCTGGCACGGGGGCCGGAGCTTATGGCTGGTTGTGCGCAACCAAAGTTTCAAGGGGGCCGAGGGTTGTCGGCTGATCTGGGCAATCAGTGAGAACATAGGGAAAAAACCAAGCGCAGACATGATTTAGGATTGGGGGCAGCTTTCTTCCTGACAATCGAACCGAGCAAAGGCAAAGAGACGCCGTCACACAACATTAACTTCGCCGTAACAGATTTGTCGTATTGGATTGCGCGTCGGCCTGCTTGGCCCAGAAAAGCCGCCGATGCCGGCGTTCCCACCAGTCATTTTTGAGGACGACACCCTGATCGCCTTTGACAAGCCCAGCGGGTTGCCGGTCTCGCCAGAGCCGCGGGCCCGGACGAGCGTCTGCCTGATGACGCTGGTTCAGGAGAAATTCGGGGCCGGGCTGGCCAACGTGCACCGGACCGACGCCGATGCGAGCGGACTGGTGCTGTGCACGAAAACCAAGCAGGCGCTGGATTTTGTCAGCGGCCAGTTTCAGTCCAAGACCGTGGAGAATTTTTACGAGGCGCTCGTGGTGGGTGCGCCGGAGACGGACACCTACTCGGTCGACTTGGTTTTGAAGGAGGACGAGGCTGCACCCGAGCGGATGTGCATCGTGAAAAAACACGGCAAGGCGGCGCGGACGGATTTCAAGGTGCTCGCCCGTTACGGGCGGTTCAGCCATCTGGAATGCCGGCTGTTGACGGCCCGCAAGCATCAGATCCGCGTGCATCTCTCGGCCAGCGGGACGCCGATTCTCAACGATCCGGTCTATGGTGATGAAACTCGTTTGCTGCTCTCGGAGTTCAAACGCGGCTACAAAGGGCGCGAGGAAGAGCGGCCGTTGATCGCCCGACTGGCCCTGCATGCCAGCCGGCTGACGATCATTCATCCGGTGTCGCGCGAGCGGATGACACTGCTGGCGCCCTTGCCGAAGGATCTGGGCGTGGCGTTGAAGTATCTGGGTAAGTTTACCCAGTAGGGTAACAATGAAGCCCTGCACCGGGCTTTAGCATTGTCGGACGCCCGCGAGTGGCCTACGTACGGCAGCCATCCCCGAATCCTGCCGCTGAATTTGATGCAATGAGCCTTCCCGTCACTCACACGATCGACAGCGATGGCATTGGTTGGATTGACTGCAACGATCAGGAGGGCCGGGTGAATGTGATGAATCCCGCGATGATCGCGGCGTTGCGAACCGCCATCGAGGGACTGGCGGCGCAACCGGTAAAGGTGGTTGTGGTGCTCAGCGCCAAGGAAAATATTTTCATGGCCGGAGCCGATCTCAAATGGCTCGGGCAGCTTCCGGATGCGGCGGCGGCGGCACAGGTGTCGCGCGAAGGCCAGGCTTTGTTTTCGCTGCTCGCCGATTTCAAGGTGCCGGTGTTGTGCGCGATCGACGGGGCTTGTGCCGGTGGCGGCTACGAGCTCGCTCTCGCCTGCCACTGGCGGATTGCGAGTGATGCGCAGGTAACCGTGATCGGTTTGCCCGAAGTCAGCCACGGACTCATTCCCGCCTGGGGTGGTTGCGTGCGTTTGCCCCGCCTGATCGGCGCGCATGCGGCGACCAAACATATTTTGCAGGCCAGATTGCTGCCGGCGGCGGAGGCTTTGCGGGCCGGCTTGGTGGATGAAGTGGTGCCGGCGGCGAGCCTCAAGGCCCGGGCCAAGGTGGTGGCGCTGCGGCTCGCGACAGCCGGCAAACCCGGCCGGACGGTGCCCACCGCCACGACGAACCCGATGAGCTCGGCCAGCCCCATTCCGGATCAGGATATTTTTTCTTTTTATCGGAAAAAAGCCGGGGCACACGGGTTGGCCCGGCAGGCGCAACTGGCCGCGCTGGATGTGATCGAACACGGCGCAACGCTGACCCTCGCGCAGGCGCTGGAACTCGAAGCCGCGCGATTCAGCGAGGTGGCGGGCGGTGAAGTGGCGAAGAATCTTATCCGGGTTTTTTTCCTGAAGAACGCCGCGAAGAAAAACAATCTCGATGCCTGGTTTCCCGCCGAGCCGGCCGGCACCGTGGCGTTGCCACCGGCGCGCAGCATCGGGATCATTGGCGCGGGGGTGATGGGCACGGGCATCGCCCAGTGGTGCGCGATGCGCGGCCTCGGAGTGCTGCTGCATGATGCGGACCGGGGCATTCTCAAGCAGGGGGTGGAAATCATCCGCGAACTGTTTCGTGAAGCGGAGAATCATGGCCAGATCTCCCATGCGGCGGCCCACAAGGCGATGGGCGGAATCGGGCTCTCGGCGAATCTGGAGGATTATGAGTTTTGCGACCTGGTGATCGAGACGGTGACGGAAAATGCGGCGGTGAAGCGGCAACTGTGGTCCGAGCTCGCCAAGTTTGCGCCGCCCGAGTCCATGCTGGCCTCAAACACCTCGGCGCTTTCGGTCGAGCAGCTCACGACGGGTCTGCCGGCGCCCGGCCGGATCTTCGGCCTGCATTTTTTCAATCCGGTGGGCCGGATGCCGCTGGTGGAGATCGCCCTGACCGCCCAGACGACGCGGGCGAATGCCGAGCGTGCGCTCGAATTTGTCCGGACCCTCGGCAAGACCCCGCTGATCTGCCGTTCGGTGCCCGGGCTGTTTGTCACCCGCGTGCTTGCCTGTTATTTGAACGAGGCGTGTCGTTTGTGGGAACAGGGAGTGAGGTTGGAAATGATCGACCAGGCCATGACCGCCTGGGGCTGGCCGATGGGCCCGTTGCGGCTGATCGATGAAGTGGGGGTGGATGTGGTGAATTCCATCTTCAGCGAGCTGCAGCAGTCATTTCCCGCGCGTCTGGCCGCGACAAGCATTTGCGGTCAACTGATGAATGCCGGAATGCATGGCCGGAAAAACGGCGCATCATCGGGCTTTTATACGTACGGTACGGAAAAAGATCTGGTGAATCCGCTGCTAAGCCAGTTCGCGCCGGCTGATACCAAGGTCATGGAGCCGAAAGCGATTCAAGACCGGTTGAATGGCCGCATGATCGAGGAAACCAAGTGCGCCTTGGCGGAAGGGATTGTGAAAACGGCGGATGAGGCGGATCTCGCCCTGATTTTGGGCATTGGTTTTCCTGCTTTCCGCGGTGGCCTGATGCATTTTGCCCGGACGGCAGGCCTTTATCGTGATTGACAGTGGGAGGACGGGCCGGGTTGAAAAAATCCGTTGCGGCGCCCCGGTTTTTAACAAACCTCTCTCCCGGAACCTATCCCTTCCACCGACTGCATGGCCAAAACTGCGACCACGACCCTCAACAAAGAGCAACGCCGCCACTTGCTGCGCGTGATGCTGGAGAGCCGGCTGGCGGACATGCGGGAAGAAAGCCTGAACCGGCAGGGCAAGGGACATTTCCATGTGTCGGGCCGCGGTCATGAGGGGTTGTGCGCCCTCGGTGCGCAATTGCGGTCCGGGGATTATCTGGCGCCTTACTACCGGGATCGCGGGCTGTGCATGGGACGCGGCATCACGACGCGGCATCTGGCTTTGGAGTATTTCGCCCGGCGCGATTCGGTTTCCCGCGGCCGCATGATGTCGTCGCACTATTCCTCGCGCGAACTGAACATCGTGAGCGTGCCGACACCGACCGGTGCGCAGCTGATCCCGGCCTGTGGCATCGCCTGGGGCATGCAGTTGGACGGCAAGGACAGCATTGTGGTCACCTGCTCGGGCGAGGCCGCGACACGGCAGGGGGATTTTTATGAGGCGGTAAGCATCGCGGTCGAGCGCAAGCTCCCCGTGATGATTGTGATCGAGGACAACGCCTACGGAATTTCCACGCCGACGCGAAAGACCAATCCGCTTGCGATTGGTTCGATCAATCCCGCCTTGTGGCGGATGGTGGACGGTTCCGATGTGGAGGCCGTGCACGCTGAGTCCCAGCAGGCCATCGCCCGGCTGCGGGCGGGAGAGGGTCCGGTTTTTCTCTGGGTCAAGATGGAGCGTCTTTGCAGCCATACGAGTTCGGATGATCACACCCTCTATCGTTCGAAGGAGGACCTCGCGGCCATCGAGCAGGCCGACCCCTTGTTTCTGCTCCGGGACCGGATGATCGCCAGCCAGGAGATTTCGGCGGATGACTACACGAAGCTCGAGGAGGAACTGAAGGAAAAGGTTCGCGCCGACTACGCCGCCGCCGAGAAAGCCGAAAATCCCCGCAGCGAGGATCTGATGATCGACATCACCGGTCCCGCGCCCGAGCTCAGCGGCCAGTTGTTCAAACCCGGCAAGTACCGCATGGGCGACATGCTCAACCGCACGCTTCGCGCCGGCCTGGATGCCGATCCCGGCCGGATGATTTTCGGCGAGGACGTCGAGGATCCCAAAGGCGGAGTGTTCCGGCTCACACAGAAACTCTCGACGGATTTTCCCGCCCAAGTGTTCAATTCCCCGCTCGCCGAATCCACCATCATCGGTCTCGGCGGCGGTCTGGCGCTCTATGGCCGGCGACCGGTGTTCGAAATCCAGTTCATTGATTTTATTTTCCCGGGCTTCAACCAGTTGGTCTCGAATCTCGCCAACATCCGCTGGCGCACGAACGGCGAATGGAAGGTGCCGGCGGTTTTTTACGCCCCGTACGGTGCGTACCTGCCCGGCGGTGCGCTCTGGCACTCGCAGGCGAACGAGGCGGTCTTCGCGCATTTTCCCGGGATCAACGTCGTGATTCCGTCGACACCCGAGGATTCGGCCGGACTGCTTTGGACGGCGATGCACAGCGAGGATATCACGCTCTTCCTCATCCCCAAGCACATGCTGTGGGCCGAGCGCGAAGTCACCTCGCCGATCGTGCCCGTGCCGTTCGGCCGGGCCCGCCTCCTCACCGCCGGTGAGGACGTGACGATCGTGGCCTGGGGCAACACCGTCGAAAAAGCGCAGGAAGCCATCGCGACCCTGGGTGACGAGATCAGTGTGGACCTCATCGATCTCCGCTCCATTTCGCCGTGGGACAAGACGATGGTCGAGGCCTCCGTGCTCAAGACCGGCCGGCTCATCGTGGTGCAGGAGGACGGCGAGACCTGCTCGGTCGGCCAGATGATCATCCAGCACATCAGCGGTCATGCGGAACTTTGGCTGCGCCTCGTCGCACCACCCCGGCTCGTGTCCAAGGGCGACGTGATGATCGGCAACAACCCCATTTATGAATACGCCGCGTTGCCCGATGTGAAACGCATTGTGGAAGTGATCCGGCGCACCGTGGCGATCAATGCCGTGCGCGGTGAAATTTCCGAGGAGACTGCGGGTTCTTTTCCGACCGGCATGGCCGTGAGCGAAACCGCCGCGGCGACCGATGCCGCCCACGGTCCGCACAACACCGTGATCGCCGGCACGAACGACATCATCGTGCGTGTGCCCATCATGGGCGAGGGGTTGCGCTCCGCCCGCGTCGTGGCATTGAACAAGAAACCCGGTGACCGGGTGAAGCACGATGAAGTGCTCTGTGAAGTTGAAACCGACAAGGCGGTTTATCCCATCGAGGCATCCTACGCCGGTGTTTTCAAAAGTTGGAAAATCAAGATTGATGACACCGTGCTCATCGGCCAATCCATCGCGCTCGTCACCGGCGATGCGGCCAGTGTGAGCGGCATGCCGGTCGAGGGCATGGCGGTGACAGCATCTGAAAAACCGGGGCATGCAGCCCCTCCTGCGGCGAAGCAATCCGCATCGGTTGAACCAACCGTCGCCGGCGCCGAATCCGTTTTTCCCAACAGTGCTGCGGCAATCTCAACCCCTTCTGTTTCCATGCAAGGCACGATCCGTCCGCCCGCCCTTTCCTCCTCCATCACCAAGCGTCTCGACGCCGTCGTGCCGGCCAATCTGCTCATGGATTGCCGGTGGGAGCCGTTGCGTCTCGCCCGCGAGAAGGCCAAGGCCAAGCAGGGCAAGGCCGCTCCCTCGCCCTCCGCGATGATGGCTTGGTGCGTGACGCGCGCGATGGAGCATCATGCCGGGTTCCGCCGCACGGTCGGCAAGGACGGCACCATTTTCGAACAGACGGATTTTGATGTCGGTGTGGCGGTGGCGCTCGATGGCGACCGCTTGGGCACGGCGGCGATCACCTCGGCCAGCCGGCTGGGCTGGGCTGATTTCATCGTCGCCTACCAGCGGGCGATTGAGGAAACCCGCAGCGGCAAATATGCCGAGGTGCAGGCGCCGCTCAATATCTCCAGCCTCGGCGCATTCGGCGTGGAGAACGCCACGCCGATCGTGGTGCCGCCCGCGATGAGCACGCTCTTCATCGGCGCGGCGCACGAGAAAATGATCAAGGATGCCGGGGTGATTTATCCGCAGGAAGTGGTCACGCTCTCGCTCACCTTCGATCACCGCGTTGTGAACGGGGCGGGGGCCGCCGCCTTCATGATGGAGTTGAAGAAACAGTTCGAGACCTATCAGCTTCCGGGTTGAACGACCTTGGCAAATGTCCGGGCTGTTTCTCCAAAGAAGCGATCCGAACGGATCGATGCCTATTAAGGAAAGGGGAAAAATATGATTCTCATTGCCGTGGGTTCCTCCCTTAATATCGCCGATGAACGTTGAGACCCAGATGGATGCCGCCAAGTCGCTCCGCACGCACAAGGTGAAGGGCCTGATCAATTTCAAGGATTTCAGCAATTTGCTGAAGGGGATCTACAACTCGGCCGACTTTGATCCGAACCTTCATTCACTCTGGGATGTGCGCGACGCGGATTTTTCGGCGGTCACTCCGCCGGAGATCCGGGCGCTCGCCGAATATGTCCGGGCCAACTGGGACATGAAGCGAAAGAACAAGGCGGCGATTGTGGTTTCGGGCCTTTCCGACTTTGGCATCTCGCGGATGTATGAGCAGATCCTGGGACCTGCGGCCACGGGCAAGGTGATGGTGTTTCGGAATATCAAAACGGCGTGGGATTGGATCGAGGGCAAGCCGGCGACGGCCGGGCAAAAGGCGGTGGGGCCAAAGGTGCCTGACAGCAATCCGCCGAACTGATCGGAACTTGGTTGCGTGGGTTGTGAAACTGAAGGCCGGTGAAAACGCGCGGAGGCCGACCCGAGGCCCTTCGGAAGACGGGCCTGCCCCAAAGGATTGTGGCCTCCCAAAGAAAACGTGTCCGAAGGCCGCATTCCACCCGCCTCGACTTGCGGAAAGCCGCCGCCGTACCGGCTCAGTGGCGATCGACTTATTTTTCGAGGTGATCCTTGTCCGCTGGCTTTGGCAGCATTTCCATTTTGGCGCGCTCGTTCTCGGTGAGTTTCGCCAGATCCCCGGGATTGGTGACAACATGGGGCGTGAGAAAAATCAGAAGTTCGCTCTTGGTGGCGCCGGTGACCGTGTGCTTGAACAAATTGCCGAGCAGGGGAATGTCGCCCAAAACCGGCACCTTGTCGACCGTGTCGTTGTTTTGCGAGGAGATGAGTCCGCCGATGATCACCGTCTGGTCGCTGGGGGTGACGACCACGGTATCGGCCGAGGTCTTGTTGATCACCGGGGAATTTACACCCGTCGAAATCGGCACGGTGGTCGAACTCAGCGAGGACGTTTGCGGCGATACGATCATCTCGACATTGCCGTCGGCGGTGATGAAGGGTGTCACATTGAGGATGATGCCGATATCCTGATAGGTCACGGTGTTCGTGATCGCGTTGGTGACGGAGCTGATCTGCGAATTGGTGATGATGGGAATCGACTGGCCGACCATGACCGAAGCCTGCTGGCCGCTGCGGGTGAGAATCGAGGGCCGGGAGAGAATCCGTGTTTTGTTGTTGGTCGCGAGCAGGTGGATCGTCGCGTTGACCTTGCTGTTCGCGATGCTGTAAAAGCCGCCGTAAGTCGTGCCGAGGGCCTGGGCGGCGGCGATGCCGAATTTAGTGCTCGCCGTACCGGTGGCGGGCTGCGAATTGAGGGAGACCGGGCCGGTGTAGGTCGCCTCGGCCCCGAGATCGAGATCCTTGTCGTGTTCCACCTGCAGAAACACGACGTCGATCTGCACTTGCGGCCTGGGTTTGTCCAGGCTGGCGATGACGGTCCTGATGCTCTCATTGGTCAAGTCGTCGGTGACGACAATGATTCGGCGCGTGTCCATGTCGCTCGTGATCATCGCGTCGCCGACCATGGTGGAATTGATGTACTGGCGGGAGGAGGAGGCATTCGTGCCGCCGCCGGATGCCGCCCCGGTGGTTTGGGTTGTGGCGGCCGGGCGCGGCTGGCCCACGGCTTGCGCCAAAGCCTCGCCGGTGAGGCCGAGCAAAACAAGGCCGGTGGAGAAAAGGGCGCGGAAGAGGATACGGAAAAAAAAGATTTTCATGGCAATGGATTCTGGTTGGGAGGCTTTGGGCGCTCAGGGATTGCGCGCGCCGGAGGTGCCGCCGATCGAAAGGCTCGGAGTGGTGGTCGTGGTCTGGCTGTTGTTCGAGGCGCGCGTGCTCAGCGGGTCGGCCTGCGTCGAGGAAGAGGCGCGGGCGTTGCTGCTTTGGAAGAGATTCTTCAGAATCGTTTCGACCTGTTTCACGTCGGCGTTTTCCATCGTGTAGACGAAGACCTTTTGTTTGCGCGCCGAGCTGGTGTCGAGCTGGGCGATCATCTCGGCGATCTCGGGCATTTGTGCCTTTGACGCCGTCACGACGACGGAGAAGGTGCGCGGATCGGCGACCGCCACGACAGGGGTGTTGCGTCCGCCGGTGCTCCCGGTGGTGGTGGCGCGGCCGCCGCCGCCCGGGCCACCCCCGCCGAAACCGCCCCCACCGTTGCCCTGACCGCCTCCGCCGCCACCTCCTTGGCCGCCGCCACCAAAGAACCGGGCGAAGGCGCCGCCCCCGCCGAACCGTCCGCCGAAGCCGCCTTGGTTTTGGGCGGTGGTGGTCGTGGTGGTGGTGAACAGGCTGGTGAGCAATTGCGTCATTTCCAACGGGTCCGCATTTTTCAGCCGGAAAACCCGGATGGCGGAACCCGAGTCGATCGAGGTGTCCAGTGCGGCCACGATTTCGACGATATGATGGATGTTGATCTGGCTATCGGTGACGATGAGCGAGTTGCTGTCCTGGTTGGCCGTCAGGGTCGACGAACTGGGCAGCAGCGTCCCGAGATCCTTGGCCGCCTGAGCGGCATCGATGTGCCGCAGCGGGATGATCTGCATGACCATCTCGGCCGTCTCGGGGATTTCCGCCGGATCGTTTCCGGTATGGATCGGGATATTCTGTTTCTTGGCGTCGTCCTTGGAGGAGACGATGAGGTTGCGGCCCTGCACGCGGGCGGTGTAGCCGTTCTTGTTCAGCGCCAGATTGAGCAATTGGATCGCCTCCACTTTGGAGACCGGCTGTGAACTCCACATATCCACCGTGCCACGCACGGGGGTTTCGAGCACGATGATATAGCCGGCGGCATCGCTCATATAGTTCAGCACGGTTTCCATCTGCGCGCCGCGAAAATTGAAGCGCAGGCCCGTTTCCTGACGGGCGGACGGGGCGGAGGAGGGCGCGTCCGTGTCCGGTGCCGGTGAGGAGACCGCTGGCGGGGGCAGGGCGTTCTGGGCCGGGGCGGTCGCGGCAAGTCCCGCGAATCCGAGCCAGAGGATCGGAGTGAGAAGAGTTTTTTTCATGGTTTTAATTGTTTCTGCCGCTGTTCCATCAGCCGTTTGAGCGTGTCGGAAGCGCCGGCGGGAATGGCGGGTGAAGGGGTCGCGTCGGCGGCGGGTGCCGTGTCGGTTTCGCGTTGGACAGTCTCCAGGGCGGCAACGGTCCAGTCGCCGCCCACGGGACGCCGCAACTGCTGGCCGACCGTCAGGGAAAACTTTTGGCCGTCGCGGGTGAGTTCGACCCCATCGCTGCCGATGCGTGTCACGGTGTATTGGGCGATCGATTCGCCCTCATGGAGCGCTTTCTGAAAACTCGCGTTGGACCCGTCGAAGAAGGCGAAGAGGCCCTTCTCATAGCGCATCGTGCCGACCAGCGAGATCATGTCACCGCGCGGCGGCTGATTTTCCGCGGTCCCGGCGGTGCGGCCGATCCGGTTGGGATCAAAAATATTTCGCTCCACGATAATCCGAAAAGTGTCGAAGCTGGCGGAAGGACCGGTGACGGCGGGTCGCGGCTGCACCGGATTGACGGTGGATGCGGCGACGGACACAGACGGTTTCGGGTCGGCGGCTTCGGCGGGAAAACTGCCGGACAAGACAACGGCCACAAGCAGTGAGCCGGGCAGCCAACGGCGGCAAGAGGCGGCAAGGAATGGGCTCATGGGCGGGCCTCCAGCGGAACCAAACGCAGGCCGTTGACGACCAGACTGAGCCCAAGCTTCTGCCCGTTGTCGTCGCGGGCGGTAAATTCGACCGAATCAACCCGCAGCGCCAGTGGTGACAGTTCCAGTTCATACAGGAAACGGGTCAGAGCCGGCAGCGTGCCGGTGGCATCGACCCGGCATTCGAGCAGCGAGTAGTGGTCGGTGGCGCCGCGCCTCCATTGGGGTTTGATCGAGCCGAGCTCGATGTTGCTGGTGCGTCCCCAGCGATCGAAAGCCGAAATCAAATCCTGCTCGGCCTGCGCCGCGTCCTTGGGCAGGGCTCCGGCCTGCATTTCCGCCCAGACCCGCTGGGTCTGGCTCGCCCGCGCGATCACGGCGCGGCCGTTGGCGACGGATTGTTGGAGCTGGACGATTTCGGCTGCATGCGCCTGCCAGGCGTGGCCCAGCGGGGTGAAGATGATCCGGTCGAGGATCAGCAGCAGCAGGCCCGCTCCGGCGATGATCAGGAGCCAGCGTTGCCGGTTGGTGGGGTTGTTGTTCATGACCCGGAGTTGTTGTTCCAACGGAAAGAAAGCGTGAATTGCAGCGGCGCCTTGCCGCGGATCTGCTCGATCTTCAGGTCCTGGATTTCCTTGGTCTTGCGCAGTTGGTCCAGCGTGTGCAGCAACGCGCTGTTGTCCCGTGCCGTGCCCGTGACGCTGACGCCCGAGAGGCCGTGAATTTCAAATGACTTGGCCGTGACGCTGCCGTTATCGGGAAAACTTTCCGTCACGCTGCGGAGGATGCTGAGGCTGTGAAAGGAGGTGTCGTACCACGGTCGATAGTCGTGAATGAGGGACTGGATCGCCGCCAGATCCGTCACCTGGGCCCGCATGGCACCCCATTCGGAACGGAGCGACCAGCGGCGATATTCCTGCCAGCCAAACGCACCCAATGCCAGCACCGCGACACCGCCAAGCACAAAACCCGCCAGCGCCAGCCGTTTGGAATCGTAGCGGGCCAGCCAACCGGCCCAGCGGCTTGGCCGCGGCGGCAGAAACTCCAGGGAGGGTACGTCGGTTTCCAGCCAGTGCAGGGCGAGGCCTGCTGCCATCTGCTCGCCGAGCGGACGATCGGTCTCATCATGACGTACCATGGTCAGACCGGTCGCAGCGGCCCATCCGGCCAGGTTTTCAATCAACGGCTGCACGATCGATTCTTCGCCGCACAGCTCCAGTTGGCTTAAGCTGGCGCGCAATTCGGCCGGTACCTGCTCGAATGTGATGCGCAGCTCGCGGCCCACCACGCCGCGATTCAGGGCGGTTTCCCCGGCCTCGGAGCCGATGACACCGTCGCAGGTGCGGAACGACACGATTCCACCACCGGCAGAGACCAGCAATGTCGCCCCCTTGGGCTCGACCGCCACTGTGATGCGGCCTTCTCCCGCGGGAGCAATTGCCTTCGGCAAGGCGGCGAGGCCCGGCGAAAAGCTCACCGGCTTCAATCCCGCCGCCGTCAAAACCGCGGCGAGGTGCCCGATCTGCTCCTTGCGCACGGCGAGTTGCGTCACATGCGATGATCCCTCCGCCCGGCTGATGGAACGGGCAATTTGCAACTGGGCGGGATCGCACGGGAAACCTTTCTCCGCCTCAAGCTGGAGCAGGCTGGCCAAGTCTTCCGGGGAGAGGTCCGGCACCTTGCTGTGCTGGCTCATGATCCAGTCCGCCGGGATCGCGACCACGCAGTGCCGCTCGCGGAAGCCCGCGGCATCAAGGTGCCTTTTGATTTCATGGCCGACCCGCTCCGCTTCCGGATGCAGGATATCGAGCGAGAGGTCGGCCGAAGCGGTTTTGACCACCTCGATCGCGCCTTTGGTGCGCGCCGCCTGACACACACTCAACCGGCCTACGGTAAAGTTCAGACCGAGCACGGAATTCAGCCGTTTTTTGGAAATCCAGTTCATGAAGTGGTGTTGGTGCTTTGCGCCAGCTTGAGCGTTCGCCGGACGGTGGCACCCAAGGCCCAGCCATAGCCGCTGAGGTCCTGACGATAGAGAATGCGCGGAGAGCCTTTGCTCATGTCGAAGACAATTTTTTCCCGGCAATATCCCCGGCCGTTGCGGCCCACGGCGGCGACATCGGCCGAGAATTGGTAGGATTGGTCCGTGATGTAGGGACCGGCTCGGACGAAAGCGGCCGCGCCGATCACCTGGGGCAGCCAGGCGAATGTGGTGAGCGCCGTCGGATGGGCGATCCGATAAGCCACGATCTGCGCCGCGTTGGCCGGGGTGATGCCGGGCAGGCACGCGAGCACCGTCGCACTGGCGGTGTTCACATTGACGAGCCCGGGCACCGTCGTTCCCGTCGCCGTGGCGGTGATGTCGGTGTGAATCAAGGCAAACTCATCCGCGGTCATGCCGCTTGCGGTTAGAAATTCCGCGACACTGCGTAGGGTGATGACGCCCAGTCGCGCGAGGATCGCGGACGTGCGTTCCGCACTCAGCCGCCTGAGCAAAAGGGCGCGCAACGGGGCGCGGGTTTGTGCGGTAGAAATGTCGATGCGCCGCGATCCATCCGCGCGGGTGTTGGGCTGAGCGCTATAGACAGTGACGTATTCGAGAATGCCGGGTTGCAATTGGCCGTCCTGGCTGTCGTGTGGCGCGGATTGATCGCCGTCGTCTTCGTTCGCGTCCAAAGCGCCGTTGCGGTTGGTGTCCTCGCCAAAAAGCAGGTCGAGCGTGGCGCCATATACCAGACGAAGTTCGTCCACCGACTCGAAGGGTGCGCCTTTGTTGAGCCGGGGCGGTGTGAGGGTCGCGTACGTGTTGCTGGCGTTGTTGCCCGAACGGCTCGGGCTGCGCCAGGCGATGATCGCCGCCGCCAGGTCGGGCGTCATGTTGGGCAGACCTTCGAGCATGGTGAGCGACGCCGTGTTGAGGTTCAGTTTCGAGGCTTCGTCCACCAGGCCGAACACAGGCTCGGTGGTGGGAACCAGATTGGGATCGCGTCCAATGAACCAGAAGTTCGCGTCACCCACGGGCAGATTTTCGGCCTGGTAGGAAAAATTCGGGTCGGCGGAATTCGGATCGGGCACGGCACCGTTGGTCGCATGGTTGGTCAGCACATAGGCGGCGTAACGTTCGCCCCCGGCGACGGCCTGGCGCGCGGCGATCTCCATCACGCGGTTGTCGGCGGCCCGGAGTTCGGAACTCATCGAGTTGGCGAAATAGAGCGTGAGCGCCACGAGTCCGAGACAGATCCAAAGCACAATGATCAAGACCGATCCGCGCTGAAGCGGGGACATGGCGGCGAATGATCGGGGGCGAGGGGTCATCATGATCCCGTGCCTCCGGTCGCCGCCTGGGCCTGGCTCGTCGGCGTCGAAACCAGCACCGGCACCACGAGTGCGATCGGGGCGGCATTCGGTTGGTTGGAATCGGGGCCCGCCAACACGACCTGGAACCGGATCGCGGTGGGCAAGGTGGAGGTGGCGGAAGAATCCCAGGCATCGGTCCAGGCGGTGCCGTCGAAAAAGTCCATCGTGGCATCCTTAACCCCGGAGAGCAGCGTCTGCACGTCGGGCGTCGTGGCCTGGACCGGCAGGAGGTTTCGTGTCACGACCCGGACGAGGTTTTTGGCTTTGCTGCCGTCGGTGGCCGGAGCCAGATAATAATCGACCTGCTGCACTTCGGAAAATGGATTCCAGCCGTCCACCGTACCGGTGTTGGTGAAGAGATCAGGGCCGACCTGATCGCCATAGGTGCCCTGGGCCAGCGAACTCGCCAGGGTGGTCTGCAACTGTCCGGCGAACACTCCGCCCGGGAGCATCAAGCCCGCGAGATCGTGCCGCACAATGCCGAGGGTCCGCTGCAATTCGAGATCGGCCGCAATGTGATCATGGGTGGTGTTGCTCAGGCGCAGCGCGCCAAAGAACGTGCCGTTGATGACCAGCAGCACAATCGCACCTACGGCCGTGGCCACGAGCAGTTCCAGCAGCGTGAAGGCGCCGTGAGCGTGAAGGCTACTGGGCGGACGCGGGCTCATCGGGTGGGGGCTTTGGCCGCGGTGCCGAGCGTCGCGGGATCAAACAGCGTGGTGGCGCTCACCGTGTAGTTGTTGCCCTGCACGGTGAAGGTGACCTGCACGGTGACCTGCGTCATGGCGTCCTGGGGCCACGCGACCGACTGCATGGTCCAAGGATAGATCAGATCGCCCTCGCTGACGCTACCGCTGGCCGCGTTCTGGGTCAACTGGCCGGTGATGAACTGTTCGTTCAGCACCCGCTCCGCCACCAGCATGGCGGCGGCCTTGCGCTCGCCCAGAATGCCGGCGCGGCTGGCGATGCTCATGCCCTGCATGGCGACGGGAATCACAATCGCCATCACGAGGAGCGCCGCGAGCACCTCCACAAGCGTGAAAGCGCGGGGGGGGATTTCAGTTTGAAGGGTAGGGAAGGATTTCATAACTGAGCCGGTTGGCGGTGGGGACCAGCTGGAGTGCCGCCTCCGTTCCCTGGTGCAGGACAAGTTTCGAAACACTGGAAGGGTCGAAGAAGCCGTCGGGTGTGAAGCGGATGACCGGCAACCCGTCAGGCAGGCCGATCTTCTCATCGCCCAACTCCGACACCGGGGGTGCGTCCGCGACCGGCGCGTCCAGAGTGAGACTCGACTCGAGCGCGAAGCTTGACGCGTGGTCGTCGGTCTCGACGTAACCGGACTGGATGTTTTGCCCGTAGGTGGCGGCAGTTGGGTTGAACCAGAGTACCACCGGCACACCCTCCGCGACCGCGCGGCTCTGTGCGTAGTGGGTCAACGCGAGCATCCGCCGGGATTCTTCATTCAGTGCCCGGCCGCGAAAAAACGAGATCATTCGCGGCGCAACGAGTGCGGTCACGATGGCGAGCAGGGCCATCACCAACATGAGCTCGATGAGGGTGAAGGCGCGCAGGGGGCGGCGGAAATTACTTTGCCGTGATGGACGCATTCACAATGTCGTCGGCGGTGCCGGTTTGGCCGTCTGGACCGGCGGACCGGATGTCGTAGCCGCTGGGGTTCATCTTGCCGGGATATTCGTAGAGGTAGGGATGTCCCCACGGATCAAGCGGAATGTCGCTCTTGAGATAGGGCCCGCGCCAGTTGGTGATGTTTGCGGGCTGCACCACGAGTTGCTGAAGCCCGTCCGATCCGCGCGGGTAGCTGCCGGTGTCGACCTCGAATGCGTCCAGCGCGGTGCCGAAGGTGGCGATCTGGGTTTGCGCGGCGGTGATCCGCGCCTCCTCGGTGCGGCCCGTGAATTTGGGCAGCACGAGTGCGGCCAGAATGCCGAGAATCACGAGCACGGTCAGCAGCTCGACGAGCGTGAAACCACGGACGGATGTGTGACGGGAACGGCGTTGGGGGCGATGGGTTTTCATGGGAGAAATTATTTGATATGATCCTGCAGGGAGAAAATAGGGTACACCATGCCGATGAAGATCGTGCCGATGAAGGCGGCGATCAGGAAGAGCAGCAGCGGCTCGATGAGGGCGACGGCGTTCTTCAACTGCCGGTCGAGGTCGCCCTCGGTCACATTCGCGATGCGCAACAGCTCCTGGTCGAGCCGGCCGCTTTCCTCCGCGACCGAGATCATCTCGACGATCGCGCCGGGAAAAAGTTCGCGGTTGCGCGCGAGGCTTTTCCCGAGCGGCTTGCCCTCCTTGACGCGGTCGATCGATTCGGAAACCGCGTCGACGAGGATCTGGTTGCCGATGGAGCGGCGGGCGACGTTGAGGGCGTTGATCATCGGCACCCCGGCGCTGAGCAGCGTGCCGAGCATGCGGCAGAAGCGCGCCATGGCGAACACCGCGAGCAACGGGCCGAGTTGGGGCAGGCGCAGAATGAAACCCTCCCACGACCGGCGGCCCTTGGCGGACCGGAACCAGGTGCGCAGGGAAAAAATGGCCACCGCCAGCACGGCGGCGATGAACAGCCCGTAGCCGCGCACCGCGTTGCTGGTGTCGATGATCATCTGCGTGAGCAGCGGGAGTTCCGCATTGAAGCCCCGGAAGATTTCCTGAAAGCGCGGAATGAAGAAAACGAGCAGGAAGATGAGCACTCCGAGGGCGAGTACCACCAGGATCGCCGGATACACCAATGCGGCGGTGACCTTGCCCCTCAGGTCCTTTTCCCGCGCCTGAAAATCGGCGATCTGTGCCAGCACCACGTCGAGAAATCCGCCCGTTTCGCCCGCCTCGACCATCGCCACGTAGACCTTGGGAAAGGTTTCCGGGGAACGGGCCATCGCGTCGGAAAGCGACATGCCGTCGATCACCAGGTCGTGAATCTCCTTCCATTTGGCCTTCGCGACCGGCTCGCTCGCCTCCCGCTGCAAAATCACCAGCGCGCGGCTGAACGGCACCCCGGCCGCCAGCAGGCTCGATAGCAGGCGGGTGAAATTTTCCAGGGTGCGCGCCGTGATTTTTCCTTTGCGCCCCAGCGACAATTCCCAGAACGGAACCGCCCCACCGCTCTTGGCGACGGACGGACCGTTGGCCGCTTCCGTCAGGCGGATTGGCTTGAGGCCGAGAATCTCCACCTGCCGGATAGCCTCGTGGCGGTTGCCGGCATCGAGCAATCCTTCGGTCAACATTCCATCCGGCTGCATGGCTTTGTAGGAAAACTGCGACATGGAAGGAAAGGTTCAGCCTACAATGCGCGCCCGGCCGGAGGGGTCGCGGGGGTGACGGGTGGCGCCAGTTCGTGGACGGTTGTGACACTCAGGACCTCCTCGATGGTGGTGACGCCCTCTTTCACCAGGCGGCAACCATCGTCGGCGAGAGTGGTCATGCCGGAGCGGCATGCGGCGGCGCGAATGGCATCGGTCGATCCATTTTTGAGGATCAGTTGGCGGATCTCGGAGTTGGTGTCCATCCACTCGAAAATCGCGCGCCGGCCGTGGTAGCCGGTCTGCCGGCATTCCCGGCAGCCAACGGCCCGGAAAAGTTTCGCGACCGCCGGGATTCCCAGCCGCGACTTGTAAGCGGCGGCTTCCGGCGTCGTGTCGACCGCTTTGCAATGCGGACAGAGCAGCCGCACGAGCCGCTGGGCCAGCACCGCCTCCAGTGAGGAAGCCACCAAATAAGGTTCGATGCCCATGTCCACGAGACGGGTGATGGCGCCGGCGGCGTCGTTGGTGTGCAGCGTGGAAAAAACCAAGTGGCCGGTCAGCGACGCCTGCACCGCAATCTGCGCGGTTTCCTGATCACGGATTTCGCCGATCAAAATGACGTCGGGATCGTGACGGAGAATCGAGCGCAGTCCGCGGGCAAAGGTCAGGCCGGATTTTTCCGACACCTGGATCTGGTTCACGCCCTTCAACTGATACTCGATGGGATCCTCGATCGTGATGATCTTGCGCTCGGAGTCATTGATTTCGTGCAACGCGGTATAGAGCGTCGAAGTCTTGCCACTGCCGGTCGGCCCGGTGACGAGCACGATGCCGTGGGGCAGTTGCAGCACCCGCTCAAGGCAGGCCAGTTCCCGCCCGTTCATTCCCAGCTCGCGCGCGCCGAGGAGGGATTGGTTCTGGCGCAGAAGCCGCATCACGACCGCTTCGCCGTGGAGCATCGGAATGACGGAGACGCGGATGTCCACCTCCGCGCCGTCGATGCGGACCTTGATCCGCCCATCCTGCGGCAAACGTTTTTCGGCAATGTTGAGGTGGCTGAGGATTTTCACGCGCGCGCCAATGGCCGCCTGAAAGCGTTTCACCTGAGCCGGGACGGGAATTTCCTGCAGGACGCCGTCGATGCGGTAACGAATCCGCAGTTCGTCCTCGAAGGGCTCGAGATGAATGTCAGATGCCCGGAGATCGATCGCATCTTTCAGGACTTGGTTGACGAAGCGGATGATGGAGGCGTCCTCGGCCGCCTCATCGAGGTCGTTCGTGTTGGCCTCATTGTCGTCGGAGAGAACCTGCAGGCCGCTGGCCTCGTCAAGAGTGTCAATGGTGTCGGCGCCGACACCGAGCCGTTTTTTCAATTCCCGCTGAATGATCTCGGTGGGTGCCAGTACCGGACGCAGACGCAGGCCGGTCAGAGTCTTCAGACCGTCGAGCCCCTGGGAGGCGAACAGCCGGCTCGTCGCGATTTCGATCTGATCGTCAACCCGGCGCAGCGGCAGAAGTTCGTCACGCAACAGCAGGCGCGCCGGGAAAAGGGAGAGCACTTCCTTGTCCGGTTCCAGTTCGTCGAGCGCGGCGAAGCCCACTCCGTATTCCTTGGCGAGCCAGCGAAGAATTGTCTCCTCGGTGGGATCGGCGGCGGAATGACCCGCGAGGAACGCGCGGGCATCGGTCGGGGTGAGCTGCCGTTCCGCGATCATGCGGTCGAGTGCCACGGGCAACGTCCCGTTGTTTTGGTCGGCGGGCATGAGAGGCAAAGCGTGGTTGCCCGTTTCAGTTCAACAATCCTGCCATAACAGCGACGGCTTCCTGGCGGACGGAGAGCACGGCGCGCAGTTCTTCCCGGGCCTGGTCCAGTTTCACCTCGTTTTGTTTGCGCATTTCGCGCAGGCGGGCGAGGCGGGCTTTGATCTCGGCGTCAGGCAGATTGTCGGCGAGGGCCGATTTGAGCGCATCCTGGGCGGGATCAGTCGTGGCTCCACCGGCAGGCCGGTTGTTCCGGCCGCCGAACCCCCCGAAACCGCCAATACTGCGGCGCAGCTCGAACACCCGGGTGATCCGCTCGGAAATCAGTGTCCACTCGGCGTCATCGGTGACCGCGAGTTCGGCGCGCAGATTCGTCATCATCCGTGCTTGGAAGTCTGCCGGATTGAAATTTCCGCGGCGTACGCGGGGGGTCTCATTCGCGTCTTTGGGGGTGTCGGCGCTGTCTGCCGGGGCCGGCGGGGGCGTCTGGGCGGCGAGCGAAGCTGCCAGGACGACGGCGGAAGCCGGCAGAAGGAGTTTTCGGAACAACCGAACACGGGAGTGGGGAATGGCCGGGACAAGGGTGGGGATGGGATAACTCATGTTTTATGGAATAGCTGCGAAGCGAGAATGTTCAGAGCAAGTGACGCAAAAGCTTGGGATGATGTTACGGTTATCGCCGCCTATATTCTTCGCGCAGTCAGGAGTATGGGGCGCTCCCGATCATTTTGCTGCTGGCCTGAAATGGTAACGGTCGGTGCAGGGGGTGATGAAAGAGCAGGGGGCCTTGATCCAGGCGGCCAGAGGATTAATGCTCGCTCAGAATGATCAGGGAGCGGTGTCCGGTCATGCTGCGATGTGCTCTGTCAGTTGGGGTGGTAAGAAGTTTATCGTTTTATGTTTAGACGCTGACCAAACCGGCATCAGGCAAGATGGATTGCAAATCATCGAATTTGC
>CAZIQP010000005.1:18071-59155 GCA_964541315.1 uncultured Opitutaceae bacterium | reverse complement strand
TTGGCGTCGTACGCGCGCAGCACCGCCGGGCCGTTGATATGGCTGTTGCCATGTTCCGCCAGCGCCGCGTTGGCCCAGAGAATTCCGTTGGCGTCACCATTGGCCGAGAGTGAAAGGATTCCGCCGGGATACGCGCTGGTGGCGCTGCCGACTGCGAGCGGCTGGGGATTGAAACGACCGTCCTTGAAGGCAAAGACATGCAGCGCGTCGTCCTGACCCCAGATATAAACCAGGCCGCCGCGCACCGCGCTTTGCCAATACACCGCGCCGACATTGATCTCGCCCTTGGCGGCGGGAAAATGTTGCACGGCGTGCTCGTCGCCCAGGTGCCCGAAATTGTCGGTGTCGACCAGATAGACGACGCCCTGTTTGCCCGCGCCCATCACGCGATGTCCGCCGGGCAGCAGCATGGCGCCGGAGGAATTCAAATCCGCGTCGCGCTTGTCGAGTTCCGGAAAGTTGGTCGGAGTAAACCAATCCAGCACGCGCAAACCGGGGGACACCTTGAGGAAACTGTCGCTGAGATTCTGTTTGCCGTCCCAGGTGCCGTTGGAGGTGACAAAATAAATCGTGCCTGTCTCGTCCGCGGCGGGACCCTGGCCCGATTGCCAGATGCTGTTGCCCACGGCGCCTGGACTCAGGTTCAGCACGCCTTTTTGCTCCAGCGTCCGGGCGTCGAATCGGAAAAGAAAACCGTGGTAGGGCTCCACATCGCAGTGGGAACTGTAGCCGACGTACACGCTGCCCTGCGAGAGGAGCAGCGCCGGACGCTGGTTCTGCAGAACAGGATCGAAGCTGTCGGCCGTGATCACGATGGGGCTGCGTGGCCGGTCCGATCCGGTGGTGATGTCCAGCGCGTGCAGCCGCTGCACATATCCGCCGCCTTCATAAGTGAGCGCGACGACGTAGAGCGTCTGGGTGGCGGGATCAATGACGGGGGTGCCGATGATGCCCATGTTGCCCAGGATGTCGTGGCACCAGAACGGATGCTGCTGGACGCTGCCCGCCAGGCCAAGACTGACCTTCCAATAGGGCGCGGCCTCGCGGTCCGCGTCGAAGGCGTACACGGTGTTTGCGGCCGAGGCGACAATGACGACATTGTGCCGACCGCCGGCGATGGCGAGATCGGGGACAAAGAGCGGCTGGGCGAACACCTGATCGTCGACCACCTGGCGGAAGAGCAGGCCGAATTGGTGCGCATTCACATTGGCCGGGGTGAGCGTGGTCTCGCTGAGATTGGCGCCAACCCGGGCGTTGTCATTGTGCTGGGTGTAAACCCCGACGTGCCCGAGGACGACTGGCCCTGCTCCGTGGCCAAGCGGGCTGAGCCTGGGCTCGATCGGAAGCGGAGCCTGTTCCTGCACCTGGGGCTTTTTGCTTTCGAGCCCGCGGACAAAGACCAGGAGAGCGTCAATCTCTTCGGAAGAAAGAATCTTCTCGAAGGCGGGCATGCGTTGGGCGACGCCGTTGCGAATCGTCAGCGCCCGTTCGGCGTCGGGATGCGCGGCCTGCCAGGCCGGGTCGGTGAAATTGGGCATGCCGAGATTGGCGTAGCCGCTGCCGTCCGCATTGTGGCAGCGCGAGCAGGTGGTGGTGAATTCAGCCAGCGCTGCGGCGCGAGCGGCGGGACTGGGCGCGGCCGGGGCGGATACACCGGCGGCCAACAGGCCGAGTAAACACAGCGAAGGGGTGAGCGGGAGTTTCATGAGAATATGCGCCATCGAACAAAGATTTCCGGCCAGCCGGATAGGGGTGAATCAGCGGATTACTTGGCTGTGGTCTGAAACGTGCGGGCATGGCCGGTGGCGGGAATGGACACCGTGTAACTCTTGCCGTCCGGCGCCACACTCAGCTTGATCAGGTTCGCTTCGCACTTCACCGCGTCCTTCCCGACGAGATTTTGGTGGTTGGCCACGTACTCCGCCGGGGCGTTGTCCTCGGGGGGCACGTTGTAGCTTTGATGCACCTGATAAGTTGCCTGCAGCGACTTGGCCGATTTCAGCGACGCAAAAGCAACCGCCGATCCGCCCTTCTTCGGGCCGTTGTTCATCACCGCCACGGTCGGCGTCAGGCTTTGCACGAGAATGGGATTGTTGCTCACGTCGAGACCATGATGGTCGGTCTGGTAAACATCCACCGCGCCCACGACATTGTGCGGCGACACGAGATTCCTTTCGTAATTCCACGTGAGATCGCCGCCGTCGAAGAATTTGAAGCCACCGTAGGTCAGTACAAACGCCGCGCTGTTGTCGTTATCCGATGGTGGGATGGTCCGGTCCCCGGCTGTGAGCGGGTTGGTGAGCTGCTGCTGGGCCGCAGTCGGCTCGATCCGCTTTTTGTCCGCGGCGATGCAGCGCAGCTCCAGCGCCGGCCCGCCAGTCACCGCACCCAGCGGAATGATCACTCCGGGTGCCAGCTTTTCGCGCTTTGCCGGGATTTCCCGCCATGGCTTGATCTGCAATTGAAAGGAAGACTGCGCGTTTCCGTCCGGATCACCCTGGGGCACGCCCCGCTCAAAAATTGTCCCGACGGGCAGGAGCTGGGCGATTTCCGCCCCGCCGCCAAAATGATCGCCGTGGTAGTGGGTCAGCAGGATGTAATCTATTTTCGTCAGTCCCGCCGCCTTCACCGCCGCGGCGACCCGGCCCGGATCACGTCCACCGGGATTTCCCGTGTCGATGAGCACGGACTCGTTGTTCGGCGTCACGATCAGCGTCGAACCGCCCCCCTCGGAATCAATCCAGTAAATATCGAGGGTGTGGTCGGTTTGCCCGGCGCGGCCGGCGGCGGCCAAGAAGGCGAATACGGTGATGAAGAGCAGGGGTGCAGGTGTTTTCATAGGGGTAAAGCCAAGGATGCGTCAGAGGCTTGCCGCCGGTCCATTCGGTGCAAGCCAATCCTTGTGGTGCGGGTGCCGCACCACGGATTTTTTTTGTGCTTCGTGGCGGCACCTCACCGGCCATCAAAACGGCAACGCTTCCTCGTCGGAGGGATGTGCGGCGGGTTCGGCGAAGGCTTCGGTCGGGAGTTTCATCGTGCCGCCCGGTTGGCCGAGCGAGCCGCGATTCTGGTGCCAGAGCGTGCGGGCCGCATTGCGGAGCAAGATTTCCTGTGGGCGGGCAGGATAGGGATTGCCGGTGCTGTCGAGGCGCGGGGCCTGTTCCTGGGCGTACCACGAGAGGGAGCGTTCGCTCAACTTCGAGAGCGCCACGCCGTTGTTCTTGCCAAAATGCACCTGCACATCGCCTGGGTTGGCGATGATCTCGGTCGGCTGGGGAATCGGCGCGTCGCTTCCGCTGCCCGTGTGGGTGGACGTTGCCGGCGCACTGGCGCGGGGGGCAGGCGTGCCGCGGGCCGGGGCCGTTTTGCCCTCGGCGAGGAGCTGGCGGATGGCCACGAGTTCTTGGTGGATGGCTTTGAGCAGGTCTTCGTTCATGAGAAATAAATGAGTGTGGGGCGGAGTGTCTTTCTCTGAAGTGGCGTTGCCGGCGCCTGGCTACAAGAACCATTTCCATTCCGGGCCGCTTACGACTTGCCGACCGCGAGGCGCGAACTACGAGGCGGACGGCTTGCGTTTTTTTGGTTCGGTGCGGAAGAGCCCCTTGGCGAGCCCGAATTCAGCCAGGGCCAGCACAAAGAAACCGGGATACATCGACTTGCGGCTGGGCCACCAGACGGTCTTCAGCCGCTCCAGGGTGAGGGAGATCCGGCCGCCGCGCTGCTGGACGAAGAGCAGGAATTCCTCCCGCAGCGCCTCGTTTTCCCGCAGTGCCTGCCAGACGGGCGCCAGCCTGCGCTCAAGATAGGCGCGTTCGGCATCGGTGACGGCGGTGGTCTTGGGCATGCCGCGACCATGAAATATTCCGCGTAAAAAGCAAACGCATAAACCTACGTATTATAGGAGTAGAATAAACCAATGGTGTTATAATACGCTTTGCATTGCATGCTCGGTTTTTTTGGCGATGCTCGCCGCCGTCGGAACCTTAAACCTCAGCCCAATTAAACATGAACTCCCTGATCATCCCCCTCATATCGGTTGGCGTGCTCGTGACGCTGATCGCCAGCTACCGTTTTTTTCTCCGGCTGTTCGGTGTCGTTATCGTACCGAACAATGGCGCCGGCATTGTCACCAAGAAATTCCGGCTCGGCGGGGCCAACGCGACGCTGCCTGACGGCAAGATCATCGCGCTCGCGGGCGAGGCCGGACTCCAGGCCGACACCCTGGCCCCGGGTCTGCACTGCTGGCTCTGGCCCTGGCAGTATTCCATCTCGATCGTTCCCTTCGTCACCATCGAGGAGGGCAAGATCGGCATCGTGGAAGCCCGGGATGGTGTGCCGCTGTCGGGCGGCCGCGTCCTTGCCGGTCAGGTTGATTGTGACTCCTACCAGAACGCGCGCGCCTTTTTGCAGAACGGCGGCCAGCGCGGTCCCCAGATTGCCGTCATCCCGCCCGGTACTTACCGGATCAACACCGCGCTCTTCACGGTTTCCGATGTTCCGGTGCTCGAGATCCGGGACAACAAGGTCGGTGTGGTGACAACCAAGGAAGGTCAGGGACTGCCCACAGGTGAAATCGCCGGCGTCAAGGTCGACGGGCACAATTCGTTTCAGGACGGCGAGAGCTTTCTGCGGGCCGGTGGTTTCAAGGGCCTGCAGGAACAGGTGCTGCTCGCCGGCCGGTACTTCATCAACCCGCAGTTCGCCACCGTTGAGACGGTCGAAATGACCGAGGTGCCGATCGCGCATGCGGGTGTCGTCATCGCCTACGTCGGTGAGGTCGGCAAGGACGTGACCGGCGAAGGTTTCCGTCACGGCAACCTCGTGGAAAAAGGCAAAAAGGGTGTCTGGGCCGAACCGCTCGACCCGGGCCGTTACGCCATCAATCCGCGCACGCATCGGGTGGAAAACGTGCCCACGGCCAACGTCGTGCTGAACTGGGCCACGGGCAAAACCGAGGCGCACCGGCTCGATGAGAAACTTTCCACCATCACGGTCCGCTCCTCCGACGGCTTCAAGTTCAACCTCGACGTCTCGCAGATCATCCACATTCCGCGCAACGACGCCCCCAAGGTGATCGCGCGCTTCGGCAGCATGGTGAACCTCGTCACGCAGGTGCTCGAGCCCACCATCGGCAATTACTTCCGCAACGCCGCGCAGAACTCCGATGTCATCGAATTCCTGAAGTCGCGTGCCGAGCGGCAGGCCGACGCCAAAAAGCAGATCGCGGAGGCGCTCGACGACTACAACGTCGGCGCCGTTGATACGCTGATTGGTGACATCACTCCGCCGGAGGAACTCATGAAAACGCTCACGGACCGCAAGATTGCGGAACAGGAGCGTGTCACCTACGAAACTCAGCGTCAGGCCGAAGTGGTCCGCAAAGAGCTCCAACAGGCCAAGGCCATCGCCGATACGCAGGCGAAGGTCGTGGACTCGGAGCGCAGCGTCGCCATTGCCGAATACGCGGCACAGGCCTCCGTCAAACGCGCCGAGGGTGAGGCCAAGGCCAAGACGACGAATGCCGACGCCGACGCGACCGTCATCAAGATGGTCGGTGGTGCCGAAGCCGAAAAGACGCAGAAAATCGGTCTCGCCGAGGCTGCGGTCATCAAGCAGAAGGCCGAGGCCATCAACCGCGAGAGCTACGTCGCCATCGAGGTGGCGCGGGCGCTCGCGAGCAGCGGGCAGAAGCTGGTGCCGGATATCGTGGCCGGCGGCGGCTCCGGCAACTCCTCGATCGTCGAGATGCTCGCGGCCCAGATGTTCCGCGACAAACTGAACACTCCTGCCCCGGTGTCGGCGAAGAACTGATCCGACAAGAATCATCCAACGCCGCCAGATCTCCGGATCTGGCGGCGTTTTTTTTCGGCCTCGATTACAGTGTTTCGATTGTGCTCACCGCTGTGCGCGGCGCGATCCCGCTGGCCGCGCGGGCGAAAAAGGATCATGGATTCCGCCTCGTTCACCGCGATCAGATCACGTTCAGCAGCCATTTTTCACCCCGCTTCGGGGCCGAATATCCGTCATGGTATCGCACCACGTCTGGGAGGCATCCGGATTGTCATCGCGCTCTAAAATGTCAGGTGAGCTGTACAATTCGCGCTAAGCGCAAATGCATGGTATAAAACGCGCGATCGGCAAAAATCGGAATCCGCGGGCTGATTGGTGCATCGGCCCACTGCTGCCGTGATCGGTGGGTAGATGAAGTCAGGACAATCCTGTTTGGACGAGGTGTCCCCTCGTTTGCTTGACAAACTCCAATTATAGTTCAGATGAACTATATCATATGAATGAAAATGAAGTCAGTCCGTACGGCATCTGGGAGCTCGCGCTGCTCTCGCTCCTGCGCGAGCGGCCGATGCATCCCTACGAAATCCAGCGTCTGCTCGGCGAGCGCCGGAAGGATGACGTGCTCGTCCTCAAGCGCGGTTCGCTTTACCACGCGATCAAACGGCTGGCCGGCACCGGCCTGATCGAGGCACAAAAGACCTCGCGTGAAGGCCGCCGGCCCGAGCGCACGACTTACGCGATCACGGCCGCCGGCCGGCGGGTGCTCCCCGGCTGGCTGCGGGATTTTCTCGCCCAACCCCTGCGCGAAACGTCGGTGTTTATGGGAGCGGTGAGCTTTCTGTTTCATCTGACCCCGCCGGAAGCGATCCTCGGTTTGCGGAACCGCGCGGATTTGCTGAAAAACGAGATCGCTGCGATCGACGCGCGGCTCGCCGAGGCTTTGCCACGCATCGGCCGGATTCATCTGGTGGAACTGGAATACGCGCGTACCATGCAGGCGGCGGAACTGGCCTGGGTGAAAGAGCTGGTGGCCGATTTGTCGGCGGGCCGTTTGAAGTGGGACTGGGACAAGATCATGAAGGCCGCGCACCCGCCGACCGCCCTCAAGCTAAAGAAAAAACGGACCCCGCCGGCTTGATCTATTCTTTTCTCACCAACCCCGGACAACGATGGCTCAAATTTCTCCCGATCCAATCACGCTGCGCCCCGAGCACCGTCTCGAACTTCCGGGCTCCCCGCTGGGCATCGCCTGGTATATTCTTTACGGACATGCGGGCGTGCCGGCGGCGCAGTTTTTGGCGCCGCTGCGCGATCTGGGCGCCGGGTTCACCAAGGTTTATCTTTACTGGCAGCAACTCGAACCGGAGAAGGGCCGCTTCGACTGGACTGCCTCCGATGCGTTTGTCGCCCAGTTGGAATCACGCGAGGAAGGCCTAATCTCGCTTTTCTCCAGTTCGCAATGGGCCGTGCAACGTCCGTCGAGCATGCTGCCGCCTTCGCCCGCTCGCGATCCGCGGGACTACTACAATTTCGTTTATGCGACGGTCAGCCGCTATCGAGGCAAGGTACGCTACTGGCAGAACGATGCCGAGCCGAACAATCCTGTTTTCTGGGCCGGCACGAAACAGGAATTTGTCGCGCAGCTGAAGGTTTTTAGCCGTGCCATGAAAGACGCCGATCCCGGGGCCAGTGTGGTGGTGGGCGGCTACGATGGCCTGTTCGTTCCGCCCGGCCTCGTGCCTTTGCCGGGCCAGCGCACCGCGCCGTTTCCCCAGCAGCAGACGGGTCTCGATTTCTTTGATCATGTCTTTCGCGAAGGGCTCGGAGATTTTGATTTTTTCGACCTGCGGCTGTACGGCGATCCCTACACGATTGTCGCGCGGATCGATTACATGAGGCAACGGATGGAGGCTTTTGGTGCGATCAAACCTTTTCTTTGCACCGAATACGGCGGGCCCAATCTTTTTGAATTTCCGGAAAACCGGGTCTACCTGCCGCTGATCGCAACCTGGTCGGAGGCAACGACCACTCCCGACTCCCACGGGATACCGCAAACCGACACGCATGGGGCCAACCGTATTGGCGAACTTTATGCGAAGATGTCATCCCTGCCACCGCAGACCCAGATGTTCATGCAAGGATGCTCGCCCGAACTTGAAGCCAGGTATCACCGGATTCAGTCGCGCGGCGTGGTGATGCGCAACCTGCTGGCCTTTTCCGCCGGCGTGCAAAAAACACTTTACTGGGATCTGCTGGCGGCATCCGGTCCGCGAGACGACCTAATGACGCTAATGTACGGCAAGATCGGTCTGCTGAGCCTGGAGAACGGCCAGCTCCGGCGCCACCCCACGGCCGACGTATTTAAGCGCCTGACGCAAAAACTCGCAGGCGTGACCGAGGTGATCCGGCTCACCGTCCCGGCGCAGCCGTCTTTGTTTCTCTTCCGGGCAAAGCGTGACGCCCGTCAGCCGGTCCATATCATTTGGGAGCGACGTGACGCGTTTTCCGGTGAGGAAGCGCCGGCCATCTCCGCCACATTGCCCTGGACTGCGCCAACTGCGACGGCCACCGATGCGTTTGGCGCGACGGTTCCTGTACAGATCGCAAACGGCTCACTCACGCTCCCTGTGTCGCTAACTCCCCTTTATATCGAGAGCCGTGATTGAACAGGCAGTCCCTTTGCTCCTGCAGACCTACCATGAATACAAATGACAAACCTGCCTCGGCCTGGAGCCTGTGGCGTCCCTATGTTTTCGATGTCGTCGGGCCGTTTGCCGCCTATTTTCTCGTCAAGGCGTTCGGTGCCCCGGTCGTCTGGGCCATGACGATTGCCGGCGCGGTGGCCGGGCTCAGCGCTCTCGTCAATACGGTGCGTCGGGGAAAGCTTGATGCAGTGGGTGTGCTGGTGCTCGTGGAAATCGCGGCCTCGCTTTTGCTCTCCATTTTTGTGCGCGACCAACGGCTGATGCTTATCCGTCCTTCTTTTTATACGATGCTCGCGTCGGTTTTTCTGGTGGCTTCGGCGCGGGTGGGTAAACCGCTCTCGTTTGCCGGTTCACGCCAGATGGCGGCCTCCGGGGGGCCGGCGCGCCTTGCGGCTTTCGAGCGTACTTGGGAAAAATCAGCCGAGTTCCGCTGCACGCACCGGATGGTAACCTATGGGTTCGGCCTCGCTCTCGCGGTGGACTCCATTTTGCGGGTGGCAATTGTCTACTGCACGCCGGTGGAAAAATCCGCATGGCTCTCTAACGTCCCGCATGTCGCCGCGATTTCCCTGTTTGTGGCCGTCAGCGCCCTGGCCGGCCGAAAATTCAGCCGGCTCGTCGACGAAAATATGTGAGCCGCCACATCGGCCCGGCCGTGGGGTGCTCCCGCGATTGCGGGCTCGTGTCGCTGATCCGGTGCACTACTTGACGATAAGATCGTTCCTGACTTCCCGTACTCCGTGGACTGCCGAGGCGTCATCCCCGGCGGCGGTCTTTTGAAACGAAGAGTTAACAAATCCGCTTAGTTGAACGAGGCCTTTGACCGTCTCCACGCTGATGGCAAAGGACTTCACCGCATCATCGGCCAGCAGGGCTTTCTTCACCTTGGCGGTTATGACCGTATCGTCCACATATTCTCCCGTGCTTTCATGGGTGCGGGTGGACGAGCAACCACTGTTGAGGGAGCCAAACACGAGGACGCCGAGCGAGGCGATCAATAGGACAAACCGGGAAAATGTATGGAATGTTTTCATAAGGGATGGTCACGGAGACGTTTTTTTATGGCACGCAATTTATCCGAATGATCGGTCCGGTTCAATACGGTGTAACCCGACCCCGATGCTTGCAATCATCGTACCGAAACAATACAACGCTGCTCGACTACGCTTCCGCCGGCCTTTCCGCCATTGGGCCCTGTTTTGTCCCTCTTGGGCCAAAGACGTATTCAGGCTGAGGCCGGTGATCACGAGTGCGGCGGCGGGCAATTTCCACCCTGGCAACGGTTCACGGAGCACCAGCGAGGAACTCAACATGCCAAAAATCGGCACGAGCAAGGCGAACGGTGTGACCGTCGTCGCGGGGTGGCGCGCCAGCAGCCAGCTCCAGAGAGTAAGCCACCAGCATGGAAAGGTAGACGATGTACGCCACACTCAGCAGGGCAGTCGCCCCGACATGGCTCAGGCTGCTGGCAATAAGGGACGGTCCCTCGAACACCACCGACGCCCCCGCCATCGTGACGAACACCTGAAACTGCAGGACGAGCGAGGCCAGTCCGGCGGGCATGCCGAGTTTCATGCCCAGAAACAAAAATCCAAACTGAAACCCGAACATGCCGAACCGGTAGGTCAGCAACTGTCGCACCGGCACGGGGGCCGGCGGAGAAAAAAACCGCCGGCAGCGAGACGAACACAAACCGCGGTGCGCAAAGCAGCAAAGGAGGCAGATCGTGCAGCGCCAGTTTGACCGCTACGAAGTTGGAGTCCCAGATGGCAACAATCAGGAGGGCAAGCAAGAAGGGGGAAAGGAAGGGTGGCGGCGGACATGAGACAACCGGGCTGTGCTCGGCATTTCGTTTACCGCAATCGCGACTCCATCCACTTGGAGACAGTGATCGCCGTTAAACAAACCGCCGCGTTTGTGTCAGTCACTAGTATCAGGTTTTCAGGGCTGCAGCCAATGCCGAAAAAATTTGAGCCGCCGTGCCGGATTGGCGGGTTTTGTTCGTTGAATCAGTGCACGGGTCGAATGCACTGACGCGATCGACCGAAGTGCTCAACCCATGAAAACTTCCAAACACTCTTCTTCCTCCAAGAAACCGGCGGTTAAGCCGATACCCCATGGCTTCCACACGACGACGCCCCATCTCGCCTGCGCCTGGGCCTCCGATGCCATAGCGTTTTATAAAAAGGCATTTGACGCCACCGAGGTGTTGCGGGTCCCCGCACCGAACGGCAAACTCATGCACGCCTCGGTTCAAATCAGCGACTCCTTCATCATGCTCAACGACGAGTTTCCCGAGATGGGCGCGCTTAGTCCCAAGTCACGGCAGGGCACCGCGGTGACGATTCATCTCTTCGTGGCCGAGGCGGACACGGCGTTTGCCCGCGCCGTCAAGGCCGGCGCCACGGTCAAGATGCCGCTGCAGGACATGTTTTGGGGCGACCGCTATGGCCTCCTCGAGGATCTGTTCAGGCACAGTTGGTCCATTGCCACGTATCAGCGCGACCTGACACACAAGGATGGAAGCGGCCCGGACTGCCTACATTTGACGCTTATTATATTACTTTCGGGGGATGCCGGCTGGGACCGATCCAGTTCCGGCTGGCGTCGGTTGAAGGAGGACATAGTTTGGCCGGATGAACCGCCGCGATTTTCTGCTCAAATCCGGTGCCGCTGTTTCGCTGAGCCTGCTCGCGAGAGGCGCACTGCCCGCCCAGACTCCGTCAACTGTACCGACCGCTGCACCCGCCGCTACTCCGGTCCCGATCAAAGCGCCGACGCCAGTCACGGAGTTTCGTCCGTTGCGCCGCAATGTCGGTCTGTTCACCGGCAGCGGCGGCACCATCGGCTGGCTGACCGCCGCCGGTGCGCTCGTGGCGGTGGACACGCAGTTTCCCGATACCGCGGAGATTTTTCTAAAAGGGATGCCCGGGCGCAACGAGCGCCGGCTCGACGCCGTGATCAACACCCACCACCACGGCGACCACACCGGCGGCAATGCGGTTTTCCGTCCCGTCACGAAAACCATCGTGGCGCAGGCCAATGTCCCGGAACTCATGCGCGCGGCCGCCAAGCGCAACCCCAACCCGCCGCGCGGCGACCTCAACGATTTTCTGCCGGACACGACTTTTGCCGACACCTGGCGCCAGGACTTCGGCGACGAAACGATCGCCGCGCGGTATTTCGGCCCGGCGCACACGAGCGGAGACATCGCCGTCCATTTCGAAAAGGCCAACGTCGTCCACACCGGCGATCTGGTCTTCAACCGCGTGTATCCGGTGATCGATCGCCCTGCCGGCGGTCGCTTCAAAGGTTGGATCACCACGCTGGAATCTCTGGTCAAAACGTACCCGGCGGACGCGATCTACATTTGTGGTCACGGCAACCAGAAGTTCGGTGTTACCGGCGGCCACCCCGACCTGCTGGTGCTCCGCGACTATCTCTCGGCGCTGCTCGCGTACGTCGAAGGCGAAATCAAGGCCGGCAAGTCGAAGGAGGAAATCGCCAAGCTCGAAAACCTCGCCGGGTTTCCCGACTTTCATGTGCCACCCGGCCGCGGCAACCGCCTGCCCTCCAACCTCAACACCGCCTACGACGAGCTGACCGGAACCTGAGCTGTGCTCTGATTGGTTGCGTTGACCGCAAGGGCCAATATCGCCGCCACCGGATTTGATGGACGGTCGCCAGGATCGGCAATGAAACAACGCGGCGGTCTGCCTTGCGTCAGTCGCTTGCCGGATCGGTCAGGGAGAAGAAGAAAGTTCCAGCTCGTGGAGCCTCGGCCCGAATAAATCTCCCACGCGGTTGCCTGCGGCGATGATGACCCAGCCGAAACCGCCGAGCATGACCAACAGGGTGAGAAAGGCCCAGAAGTGACGCGATTCAAAGCGGATGATCGACCTGGCATAGGCACAAAAACCAAACAGGGCGCTGATCACGATTACCGCATCCACGCTGGCGCGTTGCCAGTAGCTTCCACCCAGGTGCAGCCACATGCCGAATTCATCGAACGTGAGCGCCATGGCGAGCCCGTAAAGCAAGGCGACGATTTCCGCCGTGCGTCCCGCCGGGCGGCGAAAAACACTGTAGCCGCCGACCGCCGCCAAAAGAAAAATCCCATAGTTCAAATGATGCACATGGGTGCCCTGCATAAAAAAATATAGATTCGGAATCTGATGCGACATGATCAGAAACACGAAGGCGCGGGCGATTACGAAGGTGACGATGAAGCCAAACAAAGCCAGTCGCGCTAACTTGTGCGCCTGGGCGCGCGGGATGGGATGGTGATCCGGATTCGTTTGCAATGGGGTGGGGTGGCTCGGGGGTGATTGCCGGGCAGCTTGCTAATGCGGAGTCACTACTAGAGGCCGGACGCAAAACTGTGAAGCACTTTCCTCGATCAAACAGATCGAGGCTGGAGTCGTCATGTCGACCGATGGTTTTTATGCGATGTAGTGCGGCACAAACCGACTGAGATTGTCGGTGATCATGCAATCTGCTTCGCGAATGCCCATGCCCGCGGATTCGTGGTCCACCACCCACGAACCGATCACCGGATGATTGCCGCCGAAATCAGGAATAGGGGCGATGGCCTGATAAACGTAGCCCTCCTCGCCATATTCTCCCCCGGTCTCAATCACCGGCACGCCATCCTTGCAGACGGTCACGTTGGCGCCTTCGCGGCTGAGAATCGGTTTCTTGACGTGGTCATTCCCTGCCTGGTCCGCGGCAAAAAAAGTCGGCAGCAGATTGGGATGATCGGGGTGGAGTTCCCACGCACAGGCGAGAATGCCCTTATTGCTCAGGAGGACCTTCCAGGCGGGCTCCAACCATAATGTGGGGCTGTTGGGTAATTGATCGGCAGCCTGGGAATGAAAGACCCATTCCCACGGATAAAGCTTGAAACAGGCAAGCAGGGCTTCGGAGGAATGGAAGAAACCTTGGGGTGCCGTCACGAAGGTTTGACGGACCTTGTCGTAGCCGAGATCTTCGATCGCTCCCCAGCGGGTTTTGAAGCCGGCGCTCTGCGCTGTGTCCATCAGGTAGGAAACGGTCTGCTCGTCTTCGAGGTTGTCCTGAAAACTGGTGAAATCGATGGCCTTGACCCCCGCATGGAGACTCCCGAAGCGCTGCCAAGCCTCAATCAGCCTTTCATGGATGGAATTGAACTGGTCGCGGCCTGGCTTGATCTCTTCCTTCCAATACCACTGCGCCACTGCGGCCTCGACCAAACCCGTGGGGGTGTCCGCATTGTATTCAAGTAATTTTGGTATTCCGCCCGGAGACATGGCGAGATCAAAGCGCCCGTAGAGAGAAAAGTCGTCGCGGTCCCACGATGCCTGGATGACCGGAATCACCCGATCCGGAATGCCCAAGCGTTCCCACCAGCCACGCTTGATGACCTCACCAGCCACGTCGATGAGTAGGGTGTGCAGGTCTTTTGTGGTTTTCTCAAGCTCGAGCACCTCGGCCATCGAGAATTCGTAGCAGGCAAATTCGTTCCAATAGGGCTTTGTACGGTTTCCCTGCTGGTGCAAGTGGTAGGTTAGGCCGACGGACTCGACTTTTTTAACCCAATCCGGACGGGGTGTGTTCGCGAAACGTTTCATGCGATTGGATTAGCCGCCGCCATGGCCGCCGCCGAATGAGTGTCCGCCCCCGGAAAAATGTGGAGCGGTGAAAATGCCGCGAGAAACTCCGCTGGAGCCTGACTCTGCGCCAATTTGGCCGCCGTAGAAATACCCGTGACCAGCCGAGCCGGGAGGAATGTCGGTCACCGACTTCCAGTCGGGCTTCGAGCGGGTGGGGATCACCCCGTTTGACGGGAAATCATTCCAGTAACCTCCGCGATAATAGCCGAACCCAGAATAGTAGTAGTCGAAGGGATATGGATACCAACTGCGGTGGACGGCATGGTAGTAGCCGAGGCCGGGGACGTAGGAATTGTTGTCCTCCTGCTTGTCGTCCTTCAGGTCTTGGGCGAGTTGGTCCTGGGTGAGTATCTTCGCCTGGGCGCCGGGGAGTGGCGGCGGCGGATCCTCCTGTTCCGAGCATCCGCTGAGCCCGACCACTCCGGCGGTGGTAACCAGTGCACCAGAAAAGAGCAGGACGACGTGCTGGCTGGCGAATTGACGTCGCCGCTTGCGTGAGCGTTTCGCCTTCAAGGAATTTTAATGCATCGCGCTGGCGATGACGATGGCGAAACTGACGAACGCCCCGGCGTAGACGATGGCGGCCGCGATATTTTGATCCTTGAAGACATTGTCCTCCAATTTTCCCGGGGTCAGGAGATCAAACAGCTTCAGGGCCAGGACGCAGAGAGCGACAGCATAGAGGGCCCAAAGGGCGACTTGCACGGCGGCAGGCAGGTGAGACAAGAATTCGAGGTTCATGGGGGGACAGTATCGACAGTTTGAGGAGTAATACTATTATAAACAGCCCGAATATTTCGTCGGTGGGGAGGCGCGAGTGAAGCAAGGCCGGTGCTGTTTCGGTTTGCGGCGGAGAGAAGCGAAACCATTTGCGCCTCGGAGCAGCCAGAACATCGCGCGTCATGCCGGGTGGCCTCGTCTCCTGCCTATGGCACTCCATTGGGCCATCAGTCAGGATGGGAGTGATAATTGGCCCAAAGGTTTCACGGTGAACCTGCAGGTGTTGATGGAATTGCTTTTGCGCACATGCGTGAGGTGTCTTGCACAGCCGCAGGTTTGCCTCATGCTGGCGTCGTGGTCACGCAAACGATGCCACCTGACGCGATGGTCTTCCAGCTCTTTGGTGCAGGCGAAAAATAAACCGCACCAGAGCCTGTCGGCGCGAGAAGACGGCCGGCTTAACCCGGGGCGAGAGCAGGCAGTTCTTGACCGTAAATTTCTATTTCCTCGCGACTGTGCTGTCGGGCGGGGCTGGTGTGGGCGTGGGTGTGGATGAAAACAACCAGACTGGAGATGCTGGCGAAAGCGCGACGCGAATCATCGGGGCAGTGGAGGGCGAGGCCGAATTCCTCCTCAACGCTGAGAGCGAGTTCGAGCTCATCGAGGGAGTCGAAGCCAAGGTTGCCTCCAATAAGCGGAACGCGGTCGGAAATGGTCTCCGGGTCGGTGATGTCCGGTCGGAAGAGGTCGGCAACGAGATGCTTCAGGCGCGAAGGCAACAGGTCTTGCTTGGATGCGTGGTTATTCACCCGGCAACTATACGGCTTCAGGCAAACATCCGACATGGGGTGTAACCCGCGCCGGGTTTTCACCGTGAGCGTTTGTGCCCGTTGCTGGCTGACGGGCTAATTGAGGTTTGGCAAAAAATGCTGTCCGGTTTTGATTCCGGTGGCAGCCACCAGGCAATCACCGCCATGGACACCGACACCCAGTTGTTGCACCGCTACGTTCAGAATCGCGACGAAAACGCCTTCACCGCCTTGGTGCGGCTACGTTTGGGGCTCGTCTATTCGATCGCCCTGCGGCGCGTGGGAGGCGATACCCAGCTCGCCGAGGACGTGGCCCAAAAAGTTTTCACGGATCTGGCCCGCAAGGCGTCGTCATTGAGCGGGCGCACCACTCTCACCGGCTGGCTCTATGTCAGCACGGACCACGCCTCGGCTGCGGTGGTGCGCAGCGAACGCCGGCGAAAAAACCGGGAAATGGAAGCTCAGACCATGCAGACTCTCCTCGACGAATCCACGACTGAACCCGATCTGAACCGGCTGCGGAAGTCCGGCGTGAGGCTCTGTTCGCGCGCCGGCATGCGTTGCTCTGTTTTCCCGAATGGTATTTCGAATCCGATTTTGGGCGATGCTTGGTTATTAAACGCCGATGGATGAGATGATGAAGTAGCGGCCGAAAAATCTTTGCCGTGGATTAGTGCGGGCTTCCGCTTTCATTTCCCGCAATGAAATGGTACGGCGGGGTCCGTTGCGCGTTTCACAGAAGGTCACCACTTGAAGATTATTTTGGGTGTTACCCGCGCTCGTGTTGGCGGGCGCATCCAGCGGCCACATGTTGTTAAACTGGTCACGGTTGCCCTCATAATCGGCCGGAGCCCATTGCAAGTCCATGACGTGATCCGCCTGCAAATACCTGCGGTGTCCCCAATCAAATCCGTACGAGCGCAATGTTTCACGATATCGCTGCGTCTGAGAATCGAATCTGCCCGTATCCCGATCAAATCCGCTGCTTCGCGTTTCGGGTAGCAGTTGCACTATCTTTCCCGGAACGGGACGGAAAACAGGGGCCACTCCGATCGGTTCTCCGCGTGGCAGTGTAGTGGGGTCATCAATGGAGTAGGACTGTCCGTCCATGGCAATAGGAGAGGGATAAAGATTTTTGTCGTGGAGGGGTTTGAACCAATGAATCGGGATAGGATCTGCGGGAGTAAGTCCGGTCGGGCCTTGGCAGGGATTGCTGGACCTTGGGTCTTTGGCGGGTGCCGGAGCCGGTACGGGTACAGGTACGGGTGCGGGCGCTGGCGTGGAAGCGGGAGCGGTGGCGGTGCCCGTCGACTGAGACAGGCTTATCGCCGTGCGAGCCGGATCGGGATTTGGGACAGGTGCCGGCGGGGGATTTTTCGGAACAGGCTGAACGGCGGGCGCCGGCGCTACTTGGGGTTGCGGATTCGGCGCTGGCGCAACCTGAGGCGCGGCGGACGCAACAGGAACCGGACGAGGCGTGGGTTGCGGCCGGACGACCCGCACGGTGTTTCCAACGACAACGTAACTCGGCGCGCTTGATTCCGTCGCGGCGCTGTCGTCGGCGGCGCCCGACGAGGCCTGGGTTTGGCGCGCGGCTTGGGCGGCTGCGCGTTGGGCGCGCATGGCCGCCAATTCATCGATCGGCTCGGGCGGCGCGGCATTGGGCGAAGGCGCAGCCGGAGTGCCGGGCTTCTGCGCGGTATTCATGGGCGGCGAAGCGGCCGCGGCGGGTAGATTGTCCGTTGCCGGCTCGGGGTCGGGCGAAGACGCACGCGGGGTGCGATACGCTTGATAATCGGCGTAGCCGCCGGCGAGTGGCATCAGGTCGCCCGCGAACTGCGGCACATCGTGCCAATGCAGGCCGTTGCTGCGGATTTGCTGCAGATGCTGGCCGAGCGCGATTCCGGTCAAACCCGCGCCCGTGTACAGCAGGGCGCTGCCATAGAGCGCCGGGGCGTTGAGATATGCATAGGTTCCGACCATGCGGGCGGTTTCGCGGAAGCTGGCGCCGATGAGCGAACCGGCACCGTTGCCTAAAAGTCCGCCCGCGCCGAGGGTGCCGCCGCCGGCGGCGAGCGAGCTGCCGAGCAGGACACCGCCGCCCAGGGCAAGTGTGCCCACGGCAAAAGTACCGATGCCCAGATACAATCCGGCACGAGCGTCGAGCACTCCCTGGCGATAACCTTCGAGCAGGAAGTCCCGGTTGCTGGGCTTTCTCATCATCAGCACATCCACTTCCGCGCTGAAGCTGTTGGTTATGGTCAGCGTGATTTTTTCTCCCACCGGAATCGCTTCGAACTGGTCAAACCAGGTGGTCAGATCGACGCCTGCGGGTGGAGTCCAGCGATTTTTCAGATCGAGCTGTGAGACAATCCAGCCGATTTGGTCGCCGGTGATGCCTCGGCGCGTGGCGGCAATGACGAACGCCATGATCGTCCGCTGGCCTTCCTCGGTCCGCAGGGTCATTTCCTTTTGCTTGGGAAAAGTGATGTTCATCGCGTTGGCGGGTGGTGGCGCGGTCGGCGGTGATTTGCCGGGCACCGTCTTTGGCGACGAACGCGGTGTTTGCCTCCTTGGCGGCGCGGTCGGCATTGGGCTGGCTGTCGTTTGCCAGCGCACTACGTCGAGCGGGGTGAATGGCGGAATCGCATCAAGCCGCTTCGCGCGATCCTCTGTCCAAGGAGTTTCGGATTCCGTGAGAACATCCCGGTAGATCAATGCTCCGTCCGCTCCCCTGGTGGCGCGAGTTTCATACTGCTGTAATTGCTCATACGCCTTCAGCAAACCCTGCGCGAGATAGGTTCGTTTTTCCCCGGAGGTGTTCGGGTCATCAAATTCGGCAGCCTTCTTTTGCGCCCACTCGATGAGGACCGGGGCATCGTCCGTCATCATGATGGGTGGGATCGCCGACATCCAGTCGAGTGAGGCCAGCGCCTGGTGCCGCCGGGTGTCTTCGTCGGGTTCCCTCATGACGGTGGAATGGTGTCCCGTGGAAACCGCCGGCTTGTTCGCGCCGGGGCAAGGCTGGGTGCTCGCTGAGCTTCGAGTTTGAGGAACTGGCCGGCTGAGAAAATTTGCGGCGGCCTGACGGGCCTCGGTCTCCTCCCGAGAATTGTCGGAGTTGAATCCAGACGAAGGGGTCGACGGCGTGCCGCATTGCAAGGTGTGCGCGATCTCGTGCATGAGAGTTCCAAGGCTCTCTCGTCGGGACAAATCGCGCCGGTGAGCGGAGAGCATGATGTTCGGACCCACAGCGAGGGCATGAGCCCGGCTTTCCGCAGTGGCGGTGGCGGCGAGATCATCGTTGTGGAGGCGGACATGGCTGACATCGGCGCCGAAGAATGATTCCGCTTGCTGCCTGACATTGCCGGGCAGCGGCTGGCCGTCGCCGCTGAGGGCGGCAGGCACGCTGGCGGGGACCCGTGTGGGGGCGGGGCCGAGGGCGGAGCGGGCGACACCTCCGCCGCGTCGTGCCGCCCGGGCCGCGGCGACGCGCGCTTGCCTCCGGGCCGTGCGATCAGCGACGCGCTGCGGAATATCGAGGCGATCGAGCAGCACGGGAATTTCGTCACCCTGGAAAACCTCGGGCAAATCAACAAACGAGCGGGGGCGGGTGATGGTGCCATCGGTGCGGGCGGTGATTTCAAACAGGCGGTCGGAACTGCTGCCACCAGGCGGGGTGTAATCGACTCGGTAGGTGGCCTCACGGAAGCGCTGGCTGCCCGTGCCCACAGTGTTGACCTTTGTGCGCAGGTGCAGAGTGGCGCCTTCTGGCAGCGAATCGCGCATGGCGCGCAAGGCTTCCTCGATGCCTTCGTTCTGGATGGTAAGATTGATTTCATCCGAAGAGTAACGGATGCCATAGGGGCTTTCGAAACCGGTGCCTTGTCCGTGCATGTGCGCGCGGTGATAACCGGCCCGCGGAGGTGGTCCGGCGCGACCGGAAATGTCCTGCAACCGCTCACCGCCGCTGCTGCGGGTGGGCAGGCCGGCTTCACTTGGGCCCGGCATGTTGTCCTCAAGCCCGCGGCGGAAGCTTGATGGCCCCACTGTGGTTTCGTGCGCAATGCCGCCGTCGGCTTCACGCCACACTTTGGTGCCGTTGGGGAATTCGAGCACGATGCCGGGCGGCACGGAGTCAGGATGGGTTGTATAATCGACGTGCAGCGTGGGGAGATCTTGGGGCGCGGTCGAGCGTACGCCGGGCGTGGAAGGCGCGGCGGTGCGCGGTCTACCGCCGGGAGTAAAGGGAACTTCGCCGCTGCCGATGATGGTGCCCTGTTGACCTTCGACCGACAGGCGTTCGCCGATGGCGTTGGGATTGCGGTTGCGCAAATCGCGCCCAAATTCCTGGCGCACGCGCGAGGGATCAATTTCGACAATGCGGCCATCGTCGAGCAGGACACGGGGGCGGCTGCCGGGCGGCGGTTGCGGCGCGCGCGCGCGCGGTGCACGCGGTGGGCGCGTGGCGGCGGGTGCGGGAGGAGGCGCGGCAGCAGGAGTCGTGGATGCAACGCCGGGATGGTCGTTATCCGAATAGTCGGCGTCGATCGGTGTGGGCGGACTGGCCACCATGAAGATCGTGTAATGATGGGGCAGGCCGAGGCGCTCGGCATAGAAGCGATGGATCCAGGGGTAGCGTGGCTGGAAGAATCCGTAGAGTCCTGCGAGGAGGATTGGCATCGGGGTGTCGATCAGGTCGTTGGTCTGGCAATAGAGCTCCAGTTCGGCCAGGGCCCCGGGCATTTCCTCGGCTTTGCGGCGGGCGAGATTTGTGGCTTCGTCGCCTTCGCGGGCTGCGGCGTTTTGCGCCTCGTCGGCTTGGGAGGTTTCGCGCGGAGGCGCTCCCTCGGTCTCGCTGGCGGCGCGGCGGGTGTCTTGGGCGGCGACGTCCTCGGTGGTGTCGCGCGCCGCCCGGGTGGCGGAGCTGTCGGCGGCATCGCGGGTGGCGCGAGCAGCGACATCATCGGCGGTTTCACCGGCGAGGGCGCGTTCAGTGCGGGAGGTGGTGCGGGCGACGCCGTGGCCCATGACGTCGGCGATGGCGCCCTCGGGCAGACCGACGCCACGCATGACACGTTCGCCGAGGGGATCGGTGACACGGCGGACCCGGGAGACTACGGCTCCGCCGGCTTCCTCGCCAAAACGCAACAAGGCCCGCAAGGCCCGGGTAAACCGGGAGAAGATGCGGCCGAGTCCGGGGATACGTTCGACAAAGCGCCCGGCACCCGCGAGCAACCGGCCCACAGGCGCAGCCAGGCGGCCGAGTGCCCGGCCCATCATGCCGAGAATTTCTCCGCCCAGATCGAGGAAGGAAACGACCGCGCGCAGAATCGGCGAGGCGGCTTCACCGGCGGCGCTCACTCCGGCGGTGAGGTACATCAAAATAAGTTGGAAAATCACGAAGCCGGCGACCCATCCGATCTTGGAGCCAAGTTCGTAGTCGGGCAGCAGAATGAATCGCATCAGCGCCTCGGCGATGCTCGCGCCGATGTTGGTGGCCCCGGCCACGGCAGAATCCCACGCCTCGCCCAAAATCTGGCTGAGCCGGCGCGGCGAGCCTTGCGTGGCCCGCATGGTGGACTGGAGACCTTGCTCACCCTCGGCATCCGCGCCGTCGAGAGTGTCGGCCGAGCCCGAGAGTTCGCTGGCCATGCCGGGCCCGATCGCGGCGGCGACTTCGGCATCGGAGGGCAGCGGACCACCCGCCATGAGATCGGCGGTCGGATTTCCCCCGTCGGCCTCTCCGGCGGGAGCCGCAGTGGGGCGCGTGCCGGTGAGGCGGGCAAAATCGGCGCTGCCGGTGTGGGAAATGATCGCAGGTCCGGTGGACTCGGCAGCATGGGCTGATGCGGCTTCGGCGGCAGGAGCCGATGCAGACGCGGTGTGGGCTGTGGGGGGTGCCGCGGCACCGTTGGCGCTGGTGTCTACAGCCGGTCTTGCGGTTGCCGTTTCGCCGAGTCCCACGTCCGCCGCGAAGGTGCCCAGGATGCTGGCGTTGCGATCGATCGCGGGTGCGCCGACAGCCGTGCGCAAACGATCCTGTCCGGTGGCAAATTCGGGGGAAAGTCGCGCCAGCAAGGTGCCGATCGCGCGGCATGCGGCGACCGTGAGCCGGATCAGCATCCAGATAATCCGGAACGGATCGAGAACACCGTCGAGGACGCCTTCGAGCAGCCCCACACCGAAGCCTGCGACGAAGGCGAGGCCGCCTCCGGCCATGAGGCCCGCGATTTTGTTCGTGGCGGCGATCTTCAGTTCGTCGGTCTGGATGCGGATGCTGGCGAGAAAACCGAGCGCGGCACCCTTCAACAACGAAGCCATCGGCCACAAACCGGTGAGGAAGGCGGGCATGCCGCGCAGGAAGGCAAGAATGAGATCGAGGACGAAATTGATGACCGGGGGTTTGAGCCGGTCCGGGATCAGCAGCCAGATCGCGCCGGTGATCGCGATGGGCAGGAGCGGCGGATTGCTGACGACCAGCACGAGGCGCACCAGGAAATCGAGAATCGGCTGGAGGATGGCCACGAGGGCGTGGAACACCGTGGCGATGGCGTCGCCCAAGCCGGTGAATCCGCCTTGGGCCCAGGCGGCGAGCCGGGTGAACTGGTTGGAAACGGCGGTGAGGACACGCGTGACGGATTCCAGGCAATGGTTGGCGCCGAAAATCGACAGCACTCCGCCGAAAGCTTGCGCCACCTGCACCGTCAGACCCGCGAGCCACGACGCGGCGCCGGCGATGGTGGTGGCGACACCCGAAACCGTGGAAATGATTCCCGGCAGAATCTGCTCCCGCAGAACGTCCTGGGCGCGCACCAGAATATCCTGCGTGTTCCAGTTTTCCCAGAGCCAGACGAGTTTGTCCCAGAGCGGCGGGATGACCTGCGTGGCGACAACGATCGGCCCCATGGGTGAAAGCAGCACGAGCACGGCGACGAGCACTTCGACGGGGCCGCGTAACGGCCCGAGCGCATCGAGCATGCTGTTCCAGGCGGCGGTGGCTTTTTCCGCGAGCCAGTCGCGGATGCCCGAGGTGCTGTCCCAGGCAAGGCCAAATTGTCTTGAGACCCAGGCCCAGGCTTCGGCGGCGGCTTCGCGGATGCCTGACGTGCAATCCCATAGCCAGCTCATCAGGTCGGTGACTTCCTGCCAGATCGCACCGCCGGCATCGCCGAGAAAATCAAGCGCGGGGACGCCCACGGCCTGCCAGATGCTGTTGAAAAATCCGTTGACGGTATCGCCGGCACCGCTGACCGCATCAATGATGCCCGGACCATATTGATCGAGGGCATCGACGACCGGTTGCATGAGCGCGCCCAGCGCTTCGGAGGCGGTGTTGCCCAGGGATCCGATGACCCCGCTGACACTTTGTTGCGCACTCGTGAAGGCCTCCTCGAGGACAGAAACGAAATCGATATTCTCGAGGGAAGAGACCAGTCCGCCGATCACGGCATCGAGGCCGCGGCAGAACAAATCCGTCAGGCGGGGCATGAAGCCGCCCCTTAAAAATTCCAAAAGACCGGGCGCAAACTGATCAACGAGCCCGATAAAAAAATCGGCGGTGTGCTCGACGACTTCAGAGCCGAGTTCCACGGCGCCTTCACCGACGTCAACGGCCAGATCAACCGCCGCGCCGCCGAAATCGGCGGCCGTATCCAATGCAGCAGCCCCAGTGTTGACGACGGCGGTTGAAACGTCGTGCCAACTGGGCAGACTCAAACATTGCACCCGTGGCTGGGCAAAATGGTTTCTTACGGTGACTGGAGGGGCGCGGGCAGCCGGCGGGCCGCGCGGGCGCGCTTGATGGGAAATGATACCGCTGGCCCAGGGATTTTGGGCGGGAACGGAAAGAGAGCGGGCTGGCGCAGACAAGAGGGCCTCGGCATTCGCGGCGGTCGGCGCAATGCGGCTGCGATCGGCGCGATGAGCCGCGCGGGCCGAGCCGCGCGGGCTTTGCTGGACGGCGTGGACGATCTCATGCGCGAGAATTTTTAAGCCACCGGTGCGATGCGGGCTGTATTCGCCGGCGCCAAAGACGAGATGCGATCCGTAGGTGAAAGCGCGGGCGTGGTGTTGTTGCGCGAGAGTGTGGGCGGCGTTGTCGGTGTGCAGACGGAGCGCGGACAGGTCGAGACCGAGGACTGGCTCAAGGCGCTGGCGGATGGCTTCGGGCAACGGTTGGCCCGAGCCGAGCGAGGGCAGCGGTGCGGAAGTGGGGGCAATCCGGTGATAGGTGAAAGGCGACGGGTTGCCGCCGGAATTTTCCTCCGGTGGCGGCAAGGGGTTGCTGCCGGAAAAACTGCCGAGAAGAATTTGCGCGATCTGCTCGGCTTCCTGCTCAGCGGCGGGATCTTCGCTAACGGCGAGCGGAGCGGCGGGAGGCGCATTGCGGGTGCATTTGGGACAATGGCCGCCGCAGGCACACGGCGCGGCGCGAGGGCTCACCCGCTGCACAGCGGGAGCAACCGGCCGGCGCACGGGAGCAATCGCGCCGTTGGTCCGCTCCCGGGAGGGGGCGGCTTTGGCGGAAGCCGGGGCGCGGGCGGGAGTGGCCATGGACGATCAGCGGCGCTGTTGTACTGCGCGTTGTTTTTTTTCCGCCCGGCAGCGCGGGCAGGTGCCACCACAGGTGCAGGTGGCGGAATGCGGGATATGATTTTCGGTCTTGCGTGAAGGGGTGGACGCGCGTGCAACCCGGGGAACCTGGGGAGTTCTGCGGTCACGGGCCGTTGTGGCGGACAAGGGAAGAAGAGATTTCATGGCGGAACCGAAAAATTACCGGAAGACAGCGCGATAAGCCGCCTCACCGGGTGAAAGCATGGCGGAGTTAAACCAACCCACAATGTAACTGACGTGCCGCAGTTCGACCGTCGTGTGTTCGTGGCTGGCACCCATGATGGTGGGGGTGTCGTGACTTTCGGGATCATAGGGCCGTGTGATCCCATAGATGCCTTCCCATGTGCTTCGGTGGAGTTCATCGGCATCGAGCCGGGGAAACGAGGCGACGGGAACTTCCGCATTGGACCCCGGCAGATTATACTCGTCCTGATTGCCCAAGAAATGGCCGAACTCGTGGGCGGCGGTGTTGGCGTCGTCACTTTCGTACCATGTTCCCGCATCGGCCCGATCGGCCACGTCAGCTCCCGAGGAAGGACGGACCGCGATGGTGTGATGAGGATTCGTCGAGGTGAAAACGGGCACAAAAACCAGATCAAGCCTGTTGGTCCCGTTGGTCAGACGGATGCGATTGTTCCAAACGCTCTGGATGCCGCCAAGCCATCGGTCCGCCAGCGCGGTTTCCGGGTAATATTGCCGGGTGGCATCGGAGCCTTGCACCAATTTCATGCGCATGATTACCCTGACCTGACCTGCGGTGCGCGCGACATCATAATGTTCGGTGGCGGTGAAAAGCTGCAGCTCGCTGTTGCCGGTGGTCGCATTGGTCTCGTAATGCACCTCGTCGCGGTATTCAGCCGGTCGCTCCATCCGCAAAGATTCGGTGACGGTGAGTTCCCCCAGCACGGTGGCGGCATCGGACCGCCCGCGGTACTCGGCGGTCAGCCAGTCGCGCACTCCCGGGGTCTGGTGTTCTTCGCGAAGATCGTCGAATGCCCGCAGGTAGCGAACGACTCCCGCAGTGTCGCGATCGCGGACAGCGGTCTCGAAGGCGCGGACATGTTCAGGCAGATTGCGGCCAAACTGGAGGATGCGGCGGGAAATCCAAAGGGAGCGGGGGCTGCCGGCGAATTCGCGTTCGAGGGCCTCGCGGAGGGTGGGATCGGCGGCGAGAATTTCGCGATCGGCATTGTTGTCGGTGGCGGAGCGCAGACGGTTGAGAAAGTCCACCGGATCGCGGCGACGGAGCGCATCAATGATGGGGTCGCGCACAACGCCGATGGTTCGGCGGCGGGCTTCGTGTAACCGCGCCTCCATGGCCCAAGGATCTTCGGTAATGATGTCACTGTCACGGGCGGCTTGGGGCGGCCTGGGGGCAAGCGGGTCCGGCCGACCGTCGGCGGCCGCGTCGGCGGAACGTTCGGACGCATCGCCTGCCTCTGATACGGGAACGGTTTCGTCTTTGCGCAGCGAGGTGTGGCGCTGCTGGATCGTATGTGCGAGCTCGTGGGCGATGAGCCTGTCCCCTTCGGGCTGACCCGGCCGGTATTCACCGGGGGCGAAGGCGATGTCGCGGCCCAGCGTGACGGCGCGGGCGCCGAGCCGCGAGGCGGCGGGTTGCTCGCGATGGAGGCGGACATCACCGAGGGGTTGCCGGAGATCGGTTTCGAAACGGCGGCGATCCTGGTGGGAAAGGGTTTCACCCGTGGATGGACCGATCAATGAAGCCCGGTTGACCTGATCGCAGCGCGGACAGGCGCCACCGCACGGACAAGATGAACCTGAGGCAGAACGATCGGCGGGCGCGGATCTGGCGGGAGGGGGTGCGCTGCGGCGCGCGGCAGGGACCGGCATGCTGCGGGAAGATGCGCGCGCGCGGGCGGGAACGGAGGTGGGCATTACAGCGGGCATCAGTGCGGGTGGGGTTGATCGGACGACCATGGGCTGGGGACATCGATCCGCTGATCGTGAAGCATGTAGTAGTAGCCGATGTCGTCGTGCCAGAATTCGATGATCTGCGCCCCGCGCGGGACGGGCGTGAAGCCGTCGAGCCGCCAGTAACGGTACGGCTCGTGTTCGACGTCGGGGAAAACCATGTAGGCGCCTGAGGCGATACCCCGGCTCAGACGCGGTGCGCCGCGCGCCGCACCCGGCGTGATGGTGTAATCGGGAATCAGATAAATATCGTCCACCCAGAAAGCGAAGGAAGACTGACCCTGGCTGATGAGATAAAGTTCGTAGGCGGCTTGAAGCTGGGTCCAGGCGCTGTTGGCACTCCCATAGGAAGAATTGCCCTCGGGAGTCGAGATGACCGTATCATAGTAATCCCGCGCGTTTGGGGTCGCCCTGGGGGCGAGCACGGCGGGCGGGAGCGCACCAGGAAGCGGGTGGGTGCGATAATAATCCGCCATTGCGATCAGCGAATGAAGGATGCGTTGAACCATCCGATTGCGATCCGAGTAGCTGATGAAATTTTCGTCGCTCCGCCCGGAAGTCGAAGCGGGTGCGATGACCCCGCGCACACCCGCCCGTTCGGCGGCGACTTCATCGGTGGTGATGAGCCCGCCGGACGACAGCAGATTGATCAGCGAGGCTTCCGCTTGGCGAATGGAGCCCAGGAGTTCTTCGCGCCGGGCGGTGTCAGGGGTGGATTCGCCGGGGAGCGGTGAACGCAGCGGAACACCGGAGGGAGCCGCGACGATGTCGGACGTTTTGCCAGTCGCGAGTGCGTCGGCGTTTTCTTCCAGGGTTTTCTCCGCCGGCGGGTGTTCGGAAGGGTTTTCTCCCCCGAGTTTTGTCTGCTGCGTGTGGGCGAGCTCGTGAGCGATGAGCGCCTGGCCTTTGGGCGTGTCGGGTGCGTAGTGCGAGGGATGAAAATAAATATCCTGTCCGAAAGTGACAGCCCGGGCGTGCAGCGGCGTGGTGATTTCCGGGGCCGAAGGGTGGAGACGGACCGAGGAAAAGTCCTTGTCATGGCAGGCAGGGTTTGGGATCAGCGGGCCGCATTGCGGGCACGTGCCTCCGCAAGCGCAAGGCGCAGCGTGGGGAGCCGGCGAGATTTTGGTTTTCTCCGGCGCTTGAGTTCCACTGCGTGAAGCACGCAGCGACGGGACGGTCGGGCGGCGGGTCGTCCGGGGGGCAGTCGCTGGCGTGGCGTGGGCTGGCCTCATACGGCTATTTCATAGGACGTTTCTTTTTTGCGGGAACAGGGGTTTTGCTGACAGTCTTTTTGACGGCAGGTTTTTTGGCGTCAGGTTTGGCCGGACTGTGCGTGGGTTTCGCAACGGGAACGGCGGTGGCGGGCGCGGTGGTTGACTTCGGGGCCACCGGCTTTGGGATATTTTTATCAAAGCCGGCGATCTTCACCAGGGCGGCGCCGGAAATGTTTTCGAAGGCCGGTACGTCGGCGATGCCGGCGGCGCGCAGTTTGGTCGCCGTTTTTGGGCCGATGCCGCGGATGGCCTCGAGGGGCTGGCCCGATTGAGCCGGGGGCGGATTTTGATAGGATTTGAGAACGGCCACCCGCGGTTCAGCCGAGGCGGGGGCGGGTTGGGCGGGAGCCGGCGGCGGGGCGGCGGGGGCGCTCGGGGCGGTCGGATCATTTTTTCCGTCGGATTTCTCGGGCGGGGGAGTGCAGCCGCAGTCTTCGTCGCCGAGGATGATGAGCCGGTAGTCGAGAGTATTGGGCTGCGCGACAATGGGACGTTGTTCAATGTGCAGGACACGGCTGTCGCGGCTGAAAACGCGGAGCTGCACCACTCTGATCGAAGCGCTATCCTGATTGGTGTTGATGTTAATCCCGGAGCTGAGGCCGGTGGCACCGGTGGCTGGGGTGCCGGTCGCTGCTGATGCCGCAGGATTATTGCCCGCAGCGGCCGCGCGTGCTTGAGCCAGTTTGAGCTCGGCCTCTGTTTTCGCCTGGGTCGGGTCGGCGGTTTTATCATTGGGATTGCGGGTCACGCGAAGCTCGAAATACCCGCGTTTATCAGTGCAGGTGTAACCGTACAGGCGCAGCCATGTGCCCGATGCGTCGGTGAGGGCGAGCGTGAGGCCGGGGATGCCGGTCTGGTCTTTGCGGCGGACAAATCCGTAGACGACGAAGGAATTCGCATCGACGGCGGGGGCGGAGGCTTCGAGCACTTCCTGGGTGGCGGCGGCCTGGCGGCGCAACTGTTCGTTCTGGGTGAGGGCGGCGGCGGCGTATTGCAGGCGCGGATGAGCGGCGGCACCGGCACCGTATTTTAGCGTGAGCAGCTTTTGTTCGCGGGCGAGCGAGGCGGATTTGGCCGAACGCACCCGGCCCAACTGCGCGTAGCCGGCGGCGCGGTTGGCATCGAGCGTCGGGAAGGCCTGATTGAGCGCCTGGATGGAAGTTTCCGGATCAGGCTGCTGGCGGGGAGTGGTGGAAGAATTCACATTCATGGGATGAGAGTCAGGACGCTGGGTTGGGAATAGTTGGCTTGGGCGAGGGGATCGACCGAATTGCTCGCGGCGAAACCGGAGAGGAATTCGGCGAACGCTTTCTTGCAGTAACCCTGGGCGAAGGCTTCGAGGAGCACCCGGTTGCCGGAATCGACCAGCAGCGCGGGCACTCCGTTGCGGGCGATGATGCAGTGCGTGCCCTGGTTCTCCGTGGTGGTGTTCATCATCAGGCCCATCGTGAAGGCGGACATCGGCGCGTTGAACATGCCTTCCTTGAAACGGTTGCCCGTCACGCGCTGGGTCATGGCGAAGCTGAGCAGATTCGTGAAGAGAAAATCGTCGAGGAGGTTGGCTTCGCACTGGTTGTCGGCGAACGAAAGATCGTCGAGCGTGAAGAGGAGGATGGCAGAAGCGGAGAAGGAGAGGCCGCGCTCCAGGAGATCGAGATTGACCTGGTTGTCGTTGAAGAGGACCTGGCCGTTGGCGAGGAGCCGCGCGACGGTCTGGTCGTCGAGGCCATCCTGGGCGACCGCGCCGTCGGCGGCGCCGGAGAGATAGGACGCGCCGTTGGTTTGGTTGAGACTCTTGAAGAGGATTTGCTGGAGGTAGAAAAGATCGTTCGAAATCCCTAGGTTGAAAATCATCACGGCACCCGCGAAAAGACCGGTGATATCCACCGAGAGGGGCGGAATGCCCCGGGAGGTGAACTGGTTGGCGACCACCGAGACGGGCCCGAGCGCCATGAGGGAGAGAGCGCTGCCGAAAGGCGTGCTGACGGTGTTGTCGTGAAGCCGGGCCGCAGTCACGCCGTTTTGTTCCGGTGCGGTGCCGAGGAGAGTATGCACCAAAACGGCGGGCGGGAGGGCGAAGCGGATGACGATGCCGCCGCGCTGACCCTGCTTGACGGCGGCGGCAATTCTGGAACTGGCGCCGTTGTTGACGATGCGGTTGTTGGTGAGGTCGGCGGCCTCGACGTGCAACACATAGATACCGCAGACCGGATCGATGTGGGTCGTGCCGTTGTCGACGATGGTGCAATGATCGATGACCAGGTTTTCGACGTCGGCGAGGGCGATGCCGCCGTAACCCATGTAGCCGGCCATCGCGTCGGAAGGCGCGGCAATCTCGCGCCGCAGGCAGTCGTGGATGCGGGTGCGGCTGATCGTGAGGCCCGAAACGGTGATGAATTCATCGGCACCCGACAGGTCGAAGAAACCCGCCACGCCAATGCCGTTGGTGCCCATCGAGCTGATACGGTTGTGATCGACGCGGATTTCGTAGAGCGGGCCGCCTGCGGCCTGCCGGAAGGTGTGGTCACCCACCTGGACCGTATCTCCCGGAATGCCGAAATCAACCGGGCGGGTCGGTTCGCAGGGATCCCCTGCGGGCGGAGTCGGCTCGTCCTCGGGCGGAACGGGGTCATCGTTTTCATCGATCCAGATGATAGAACCAAGCGTGATGCCATTATGGGAGCCACCGCGAATGTGGTTCTCCGTCACGCGCACGCGTTCGCAAAGGCTCTGGAGGTGGATGCCGCCTTTGCTGTGGTTGCCGGGAACGAAGGAGGCGGCTTCGTCGGGAGAATCGCCGGCGGGATCCTCGGGGTCGCCGATGACTTCCACGAGATTGCGTTCGATCAGGGCATCATCAGCGAGCACCTCCAGCGCCTGGTCCTGGCAATGAACATCGGTCATGTGCAGTCCGCAGCCGCGGATTACCAACCCCTGAATCCACTCGGCGCGGATGGCGGCAAAGGCGGAAGCGGCGACGTCTAGATTTTCGAGGGTGAGGTCTTCGATCGGCCCGGTGGGAATCTGCGCGGTCTTGCTGAGCGGGTTGTAACCGAGTGCGAGTATGGCCTGTCCGGTTTCGCTGGCCTCGACGGCGAGGCTTTCAAGGGTGATCTGTTTGCCGCCGTAAACGGTGATGATCGCATCGTTGATTCCATCCACGGGGGCGAGCAGGCGGGTGCGCGGGCCGCAGCCGGAGATCGTGACATTGGTCAGGTTTTTCAGGATGATCCTTTCGTGAAACACGCCGGGAAGAAGGCAAACCTCGCCGCCTTCATCGGGGAGCGCCTCAATCGCCGCCTGAATGGAATCATAATCGCCCAGGCTGGTGTGCCCGTCGCCGACGCGATAGGAACAGCAGGTGTCGAGGCGGGAGAGCGGGCGAAAACGGCGGCGGCAGTCGTGGATTTCGCCGGCGCCGGCATCGGCCGTGAGATCGGCCGGCCAGGTGACAATGCCGAGCGGCACACGGTGGTAATGGATGCCGGCAGGCAACGCGGCATCGAGGAGCGTATCGGGATTGCCAATGTCGCCGGCGCGAACGGTGAAGGTCCAGTAGTCGCCCGGACGGTAAACTTTCGTGGCGGGATCATCGAAGCTGAGATGGACGCCGAGTTCATCGGGCAGTTCCACCGGTGTGACGGCGTCCAGATAATTGCCCAGCAGCTCGATGCCGTTCCAAAGGCGGAAAAAGGCACGGGGATCGTCCGTCGGATCGGGCGAGGGGTCGGGTGGCGGTGTGCCGAAAATCACCTGCGTGGTGTCGATTTCGATCGTGCCGTTGGGATTGATCGAGGCGGGCACGCCGTAGCTGACACGCCAGTGGCCGAGGGCGTCGTCGTGTGTGACGACTTCGAGGTAGCACGAAGTCAGTCCACTCGTGAGAATCGCGGTGCGGTTGGCCTCGATGTCGATGGTGATGTCAGTGCCGCTGGTGTGGAAAACCCCGGAGCCCACGAGGCCGCCGTTCCAATGCGACCATTTGAAACGCGGCGTGGCGTCGTCGGTGTGGGCGATTTCGATCCGGTAGAGCCGGTGCTCCAGCCCGACATAACCGCCGCCCTGCACGACGGGACATTCGCCGGCGACGGTGGTCGTCGGGGTGAGCGTGGCATTCAGTTTGCCGAGAAGGGAAAGATCATCCTTCAACTTGCTGTGAATGGAGAGGCAATCCTCGCCGTCAGAAAGGCGGAGCAGGCGCAACGCGGACGACGTGAGGATGCGTTCGGTGGTGTCAACACCGCCGAGCGCAGGTTCAAGCAGGCGTTGCGGCAGTTGGAATCCGCTGATCGATTCGCGCCAGATTTCCAGAATGACGGCGTCGCGCACACCGGCGTCGGCTGCGGTGGGTGGAGTGGCGGCGGGGTCTTGGATCGGAGGTTGCAGGTAGGTGGCGGTGCGGGTGACCGGTGCGATGGGCGCGGTCGGATCAGCCGGAGGCAGGTTGACCAAAATGCCGTCGGCCCAGACGCGGCCCGGGATCAGATCGACCTCGACCACACCGGCGACGACGCGGGCGGCCTCGACCTTGAAACCGTCGGGCGCGCCCGTGGGGACGGCGGCGACCGCCGGTCCGATCGCGTCCTGCCCGGCCTGGTCCTGCCAGTGCGTGTTGATGCGGGTGTGCTCGTTCCAATCGGAGTCGAGCATGACCTTGCCTTGCTGCTGGAGGACGCCGGTGAAATTATCGCTCGGGTCAAAACGCCATTTGGAGAAATCGCCTTTCATAAAGTGGGGATGGGTTGGAGGAGTGGAATCAGGTTACTGGTATTAAAAGTGGCCGGATGCCGACGGGCATGAATTCGCGCAGCCGGATCGAGAGATTGGCCCATTTGTGCGCTTCGAGCAGAAAGCCGAAGGCGCCCATCGCGTCGTCGCCGGGACCGCGCTGCCGGATATGCCAGTCGCATTGCGACGCGAGCTGGCCGTAGGCGGGATTTTCAAAATAGGTGGAGGTGAACACGAGCGGCGCCTCGTCGGCGTCGACGCAGGCGTGATGCGGAGGCAGGCGATCGGACTTCGCGGAGAACCAGCAAAATTTCAGGCAGCCGTGCTGGTTGTCGTGCACTTCGAGCTGCTGGCAGAAAAGCGTGCCGTCGCCGGATATCGCATCGACCCGCACACGGCCGAAAAACGTGACACTGCGCACATCGGTCTTCGGTGCCCAGTCCGTGGTGGGATTGGTGAGCGCGGCGAGGGCGAACTTTGTGCTGCCGTCATCATCGGGCGCGGAGCCGGCGTCGATGATGCTTTCGGTGAGATACACCTGATACGCGTCGTCGAGCCGCAGCGCGCCTGCGATCGAACGCTGGATGTCGATGTCGGGCGTGGGCGCGAAGGCGGTTTCCTCGGCGGAGGCGGCGACGAAACCGTAGTGCTCATCAAGATTTAGGGCGGGCGCAAGCGGGGCGCGGTCGCCGTTGCGTTTTTGCCAGCCGCCGGGATCGAGCGTGCAGCCGATGATTTCCAAACGGCCGAGGGCGGCGCGCGCGATGAGCGGCTCGGTGAGCGCGAGCGTGGTGTGCCGGGTGAGGAAAACACCTTCGAGGCGCACGGCGAGCGCGGCGATGCCGGCGTCGAGCACGTCCTGTTCCGCGGCGTCGGCGCCGACCACTTTGACCGGACGGAACCGCAGCGGCTGGTGCAGGCGGATGATCGGGCGCTGGCCGTCGGCCGCGCGGATGACCAGGGATTTGGCGAGCCGGAAGGTGCGAGCGCCGTTGTCGGTGATCACGCCGGAGACCGAGGCCAGGTCCAGGTCGTGGACAAGGCTGTCCTGGATTTCGATGACGAGCGGAGAAGTGCGCGTGTGAAGATCGGCCAGCGCGTCCTGCAATACGGTGGGACCGTCGAAGCCGGTGATTTCCACGAGCGCAGCGTTCTCGCCGCTGATCGTGGCGGGTCGGGGCGTGTGATCGACGGGCTGCGCGCCGACTTCGCCGACGGCGCCGTAGGCAAACGAAACGATGAGATGGTCGCGCAGGGCATCGCGCTGGGCGGCGGTGGCGACACCGAAGAGGAGGCGGCCGATGTTGGGATCGACGGCGATTTCGAATTCATCGAGCCGCCGTTTCAGACCATTTTCCCAGGCGCAGAGATTTTCGCCGCGGAATTTCCAGGTGCGGCCGGCGAACTGGCTTTCGGGCAGGAAGAGATTGAGGCCGACATCGCCGGTGTTGAAATCACCGACATCGAAGTGGGTGTGATCGTAGGTATCGACGGAAATGTAGGCGGCGGGATTGCCCGCAAGCTGGCCGTCGGTGCTGAGTCGGGCTCGCGGCATGGGATTGGGACAACCGTCCAGCGTGACGAGGGTGGGCGGCTCGGCGTTGGGATTGTGACGATAGGTGTTGAAGAGCCGCACGGGCCGGCCACGATTTTGTGGGTCGGCGGGATAACCCGGATCGCCCGGGGCCGGCGCGCCTTCCAGCGGATGCAGATCGAAGCCGACGACATAACGGGCCTGGTGGCCGGAGAGGGAGAGGATTTCGCGCGAGCCCTTGTAGACCGGCCAAGAGAGGGGAAGATTGTAGGCGTGGAGCCGCCAGAGGAAAATCGCGAGATTCGGGAGGTTGTAATGGATGCCGCCGTCGAAGGCCGGCTTCACGTCGGCGGTGTGATAGAAGGGATCGAACGGCGTGTTGAGCAGGGTGAGCAGCGCGGGATCGCGAATCGGCATTGTGCCGCCACGCGCGGGTTGGGGAAACGGGGCGGGCGAAAGATTCAGGTTGAGATTGGTGTCGCGATCGGGGCGCTGGTGGTTGAGGTGCTGCTGCCAGCCGAGACTGTTGCGCAGCTCAACCCCGTGCGCGGGCCAGCTCGTGAGGTTGGCGGCGAGCCGCTCGATGACGGCGAGCGTGCCCTTGCGCCGCCGGAGCGCGATGGTGTCCGCCACGTCGGCGCGGAGGGTCCAGGCTTCGCCGCTGAGGAGACTCGCCCCGACGTGATCGGCGTGGTAGGGAATAACCCAGTCGTCGCACGTCTCGATGAAGAGATCATGGTAGAGCGACTCGATGTTTTCGTGGATCGCGCTGTAGGCGGCCTCGATCGAGGCAAGGTAGGCGCGCAACGGATAGGCGGGCGTCTGCTCGGCGTCGCGTATGCGGTAGATTTCGGGAAGACGGGAATAAAGGGGAACTCTCATGGGGAAACGGCGCTGAGCGAGAGGTGGGCGGGATAGAGCTGGAGCACTTCGTTGGGCAGGCAGGCGGTGTAGGTCGCGAGCGGCTTGGGCTCGGCGGGCAGAGTCAGCGCCGACGGATCATCGACCGCCGTCGCCGGCGAGCCAAGGAGGCCGAGCGCGGTGACTTTGCACCACAGGATGCCCGGCACGTTTTGCAAAGCGCCTTCGATGCGGGTGGCATATTCGGACTCGCCGAGCTTGCGTGCGGCGAGTGCGAAGAGGCCCTTGGCCGCGGCCATGTCGTCGTCCGCGGTGTCGGCCAACCCGAGGGCGAGCCGGAGCGCCGGCTCGATGTCTTCCTGCTGGTAGGTGCTGTCGAAGGCGTAGTCGACGTCGAGGTAGACATAACGCAGGAACGCCTGGCGCACGACGACCGAGTGGCGGTCGGGGCCGCGGTCGCGCTGGGCGGCGAGGATCGAGGCTTTGACCGAGGCGTATTCGTCGGCGCGTCCGGCCTCGAGCAAAACGGTGAGCACCACCGAGGGAATGCCGAAAATCTGCTCCCATGAGGCGGCGGCTTTGGTCACGCCGGCGAGCGCGAGCGTCTCGGCTTCGTAGTCGCTGATGCTGACAATGCGGCCGAGACTTTGCAATTTGGCGGGTGCGGCGGCGCGGGCTTTCTCGCCGGTTTCGGCTTCGGAGCCGCCGGCGATCACTCCGGGCAGTTGGATTTTTTCCAGATTAACAATGCGCGAGCCGGGCTGGACCTTGGCGTCGGTTTTCAGCAAGCCGTGCGCGCCGGAGCCGACGCGGTAGAAGGCGGTGACGTTTTTCAGGCCCGATGGCAGACGCGCACCGGTCAGACCGTCGCCGAACTGGACATAACTGTCGCCCTTGTCGTCCTGCCGGACGAGATAAATTTCCTCCATGGCCGTGCGACCAAAGAAAGAATCGACGCGCGTCCATGCGCGGTCCTCGACGTACACGGTGAGCTCGGGCACCTCGGGCGGAGTGGCGCTGGAGGAATTGAAATAGGTGAGCGGAGCCTTGGGGAGCTTGAAGGTTTGGAAAGTTTCGCGGTTGTCGCCCGTGCCGAGCACGACCTTGGCCTGGCTCTTGCCCTGGGTGGCGGCCACGACGTTGCCGAAAACAGTGACGGTCGGCGCGGCCTCGTCGAAATCTTCATGGGAGAAATCGCTCAGCACCGTGCTCAGCACGAGCGGGCGCATGCCCTCGTCGGCACCGGCGAGCGTGGCGACGGCGGTGATTTGCTGCACGGTCGCTTCGGCGGTGCGGCCGTCGTCGGCTTGAAAAAGCAACGTGCGATTTTCCAGGGCGTCGGCTTCATCGGCGGTGCCATAAAAGGAAAGCTGGTCGACGGCGGTCAGCGCCCCAGTGGGCGGATTGGAAAGCCGGCTCACGACCAAAGCCGCACTGGTGGCCTCGTGCAGGCGGATTTCGCGAATGTCTACATACGCGTAAGCGGGATTGTTATTCGTGACGATCGACCGGTTCAGCGTGATGAAAGAGCTGGAGCCCTGCAGGTCGCCGAAAGAAATTGGACTGGCGGATATGGCTTGGATCGTGCGGGCCACGATGAGCGGATATTTGGAGCCGCCGTACGAGACCGGCGCCTGCCAAAGCAGGGTCGTATTGGGCGTGAGGTCGGAGACTTCCTGGTCCAGGGCGACAAAGTCCGCCGGCAATTCGACCGAGCTGGAAGTCTCGCTGCATGTGCCGCTCATGTGCCGGCTGAAAGAGGTGTCGCTTTCCGACATCCCGGCGACTTTGCCGCTGCTATCGATGACACTGGCGTGGGTTTTGGTCGGAGCGTTGAAACCAAAATGACGGAAGGTGCGGTTGATCCGATAGGCGGTGATATTGTCCGGCCATGCGGCCAGAATCGGCGTTTCAGTCGTGACGAGGCAACGGCCCAGCGCGATGGACACCGTTTTGATCTTCACCAGTTGCGGCGGTTGCTGCTGAGGTTTACTGCTGTCCGAGTTGTGCGTCCAGGTCGGCTCGTCCGCGATCAGCAACAGTTTGTCGCCGGCCTTCAGTCCGACGGCTTCAAGGCTGGCCGAGTCCGTGGCGGTGCCGGCGGCGGTGATCTCAAATGAAGTGACACCCGCGGAAAGTCCCGGCGTGTAGATGCGCTGGCGGTAGAGGGAGAAGCGGCTGAGATGCGGGTAGGCGATAAGCTCGTCGGCGGTTTCAAACTCCACCGCGTCTTTCACCCCATCCAATTCGGCCTTGAGCGGATAGCCGGCAGGAATTGTGACCGGGCCGCCACCCTTGACTTCAAAGGCGAATTTGCCCGAACCAGCGAGCCCGGGAGCGAGCCGGTAGCCGAGAAGACGGACGAGATTGGCGATGCTCTCGCGCCATTGCGCGGTGCGCAGAAACGCCTCGTTGGCGTAATGCTCCTGATAGAACGTGAGAATGTCGCCGACCACGGCGGCGCCTTCGAGCAGCGCGATGCCGGGATCATCGGCACCGCGATGGGTCCACCCTTTGAGTTCGGGCGCGAGATTGATCTGGCGCAGCAGGAAATCGCGGATGTCGCCGTATTCGCCGATGCGGTAGCTGATGTGTGGCAGCGCGGGACGGTTGCTGGGGCGGCGCGGGAATGTTTCGGGCGCGACGCAGTCGTTGGTGAGTTCTTCGCTCATGCGCGGCCTCCTTGGAGCTCGAAGCGGATGAAGCCGGTTTCGAGATGATCCGGATCGTTTTTGACCAGAATGATTTCGTTGAACTGCACCTGGATCTGGTCGCCGGGCCCGGGCGTGGGCTCGTTCCAGCGCCCGAGGTCGATCGAGTTGATGTGCTTGATGCCGGTGATGCGTTTGATGCGCCCGGAAATTTCGCTGGCGTGGAGGGACTGGCCGAAGGTCCAGTTGTCGGGGTGGAAAAACGCGAGGCGTCCGTCCGGCGTGTAGCCGGTGGAAAATTCCTGCTCGAGCACGAAGCGGATGTCCTCGGGCCAGTAGTTCTCGTCGATGCAGACCGTGACGTAGATTTGTAGCGGGACGAACGAGGGCGGACGAATCTCAATATCCTCTCCGATAAGGCGCACGGCTTCGAGGTGGGCGCTGAGGCGCGCGCGCAGATCGTCGTCGAGGGTGTCCTTGCCAACAGGGTCGACGCTGATGCGTACGGTGCGCCAACTGCCGGTCCACGCGTAGGCGGCGACTGCCCGGGAAACGCCGTCGACTTCCTCGGCGCGGGCGATGTAGTCGGCGAGCGTGATGGCGCGGAGCTGACGGGCGCGGTAGGCCTCGGGGGCATTGCGCAGGATTTGCTCAACGAGCTCGGGATCGCGGCCGTTGGTGACGTCGAAGGGATTCCACAGCGAGGTGACGTCGGGCGTGGCGACAGTATCGTAATAGATGACGGCGTCGCGGCCGACGTTGCCGAATTCGCCGCCGCCGACCTGATAGTTGCAATGCACCACGCTGTCGGCGGGCAGGAGATATCCGTTGGTGCCATTGCCGAAGCGGATCACGCTGCGTTGGAGTTCGTCGGTTTCGACGGCAAAGAAGTTGCCCTCGTCGAGTGAATCGTCGGCGTGGACCAGACTGATATCCTCCAGAAACTCGACGTCGCCCAAACCCGGGAGGGAGACTTCGATCTGCATGGTGGTTTGCGGCTGGATCTCCCCGCCGACCGGTGTGTCGAGGTAGGCGAGCGGCCGGTGCGGAATGCGGCAGAGGATGCCGCGGCGTTCGGTGCGTTCGTAGGCGTACTCGCCGACGGCGAGCGGGGCATCGCTGTCACGAAAGATCGTGGTGACGGGCTGGCCCTGATGCACGGTCACGAGATTGCCGTGAAACTGGCTGAGATCGGTGATGTCGCCGGTGGCGGAGGTGACGGTGAAGCAGTAGTTATATTTCAAAGCATCCTCCTCGCGCCAGGTGATGCGGACGCAGAACATGCCGGTCATCGGGTCCGCAACGGTTTCGGCGGAAAGCAGGCGCAGGCGCTGGCGTTTGTCGGGATTGGCCCCGGAGGGGCGGCCGGTGGCGGGGTTCAGCCACTCCTGTACGACGAGTTCCTTGACGACACCGTTGTTGATGAGGGCGGTGACAATATCACAGGAAACTTGGTCAGTGGTGCTCGGGGCGAGATCGGCGGTGGTGTCGCCCGCGGCGAGGGAGGGCTTGACGTCCTGCCATGTGTAGAGCCCGAGCGCGTTCAGCAACGGATGGAGCACGGCCGCTTCGCGCGTGGCGAAATAAATACGGGTCTCGGGGACATCGGGATCACCGGCCCAGACGGTGAAGCCGGCGGGCAGGTTGAAAATATGATTGATGAGCGTGCCGTCGGAAAGCGTCAGGGTACCGGTGACCGCACCGGCGATTTTCAACGCCAACGGGGTGGTGGACTGGTTGCCCTGGTGAATATGGTAATCCATCAGGCGGGCATGGCGGGCCAGGGAAACCCGGGAGCGGCACGAAGAAAAATAAGCCTCGGCCATCACGCGATCCTGGTAGTCGCTCAGTTCGTCGCCGGAAGCGCTGAAGAGATCGATGAGGACCTGGTCCATGTCGGCCTCGCTCGTGCTCTGCCAGCCCGGCACGCGTTGCTGCATGGCGGTGATGAGGGTGTGGCGGAAGGAATCGTAATCCTTGGCGAGGTAGTCGATGGTGAGCGGCGAGGGTGGCGGTGCGGCCGGTTCCCAGCCGGGAGAGCAATCGTTGCTGAAACAACCGGGGCGGAACTTGAAATCCAGTTCGCTGAGCAACGGATCGAAACCGGCATCGGTGATGACCAGCGTGTAGGTGGAGTAGTCGCCGATCGGTGTCACGGTGAGCGTGAGGACATTACCGGCCGCGCTGGCGGCGGTGACGTGGATCTGGCCGCCGGCCGTGCCGCCGCGGATGCGATGACCGCCGCGGATGCGCAGCAGCGTGGCAAACTGCGAGGGATCGGCCGCGAGGGCGGCGAGATGCAGGCTGTTGTAACATTCGACGAGCAGGCGGGCTTCGGTGGGGGGATCGGTGGGGATGGCGGCGGGGACCAGCTCGACCAAAATCAACCGGATGCCGTTGAGCGATTTCGCGGCGAGATTTTTCGCGCGTTCGTTGAGGGCGTCCTGGTGGATGATGGCCATGGGAAAAAAGGGAGCGGGGGTTACTGGCCGGTGCGGCGGAATTTGAGGATGCGGCTGTCCTCGCTGCCGGCGGGGCGGTACTTGATTTCCACCTCGACCAGCTCGCCGCTGAAGGTGACATCGAGGTTTTCCAGCGTGACGCGCTGGCCGAGCCATTTGCCGATGGCCTGGGTGATGCGCGCCTTGGTCACGCCGCGCAGCACGTCGCTGGTGGGTTCGAAGATGAGCTTGCGGGCGCCTCCGCCGAATTCGGTGAGGAAGGGGCGTTCGCCGGGCGTGGTGAGGATGAGCTGGATGAGCTCATCATGGACGTGCTCGCTGTAGGTGGCGGGCGCGGCGGTGCGGCCATCGGCGCTGATGCGGAAGGGGAAGGACAGGTGACGGCCGTCGGGATTGTTGGTGCTGCTGCTCATGTGCCTTGGACTTTGGACTGGACGTTGGTGATGTTCACTGGGCCCTGGGGGCCGGCGCCGATGCAGAGGCCGGTGCTGTTTTGCAGGAGCACGGGAATTTCGTTCACTTTGGTCAGCATGGCGCCGGTGACCCAGGTGACGGTGAGACAAGGCGAGGGCGAGCCGGGGGGAATCGTGAAAGGGCAGCCGGAGACGGTATGCACGTCGGTCTGCAGCAGCGCGTAGGCCCCGTCGACCTGCAGTTGTGAATTGCTGGTCGAAAACTGGACCGTGCCGCCATGCGGGCACATGGCCGAGCTCTGGGTGTTGAGAATGTAGGGCATGGGAATGCGAAAATTAGGAGCCGACCTTCATGGCTTCGTTGACGAGGCTGGCGCCGGACGTGGTGATTTTCACCATGCCGTCGTTGATATTCACTTCGCTGGAGGTGATCTTGATGCTGCACTGGCCGAGTTTGATCGTAATGTCGCTGTCGGTCATGGTGAGTTCACCGCCGCCCGAGTGGAGCAGTTGCACCTGGCTGCCGTCGTCATCGAGCACGAGTTTGTGGCCGGCGCTGGTGGCGAGGACGCGGGCCTTGGAGGTGTTGGGCGAGGGGATTTCGCCGCTGGCCCACCAGAAGCCGGACCAGATGGGACGCGCGGGATTGCCGCCCTCGAATTCGATCCAGACGCCATCATCTTTCTCCGGAAGCAGGAAAAGACCATGCTGCGGTCCGGCAAACGGCGAGGCGGGCAGAGCCCATGGGGAGTCGGTTTCGCCGAACACGGCGGGGACCTGCGCCTTGATGCGGCCGATGCTTTCCGGATCGTTGACGTCGGTGACCTTGCCCCGGTATTTGCCAAAAAACCGGGTGTTCATGTAATCGGCCATCTGGCCGAGGAGCTGTTCTGTGGTGGTGGCGGGCATTAGAAAATGGCGGGGACGGCGGG
>CAZIQP010000005.1:0-17971 GCA_964541315.1 uncultured Opitutaceae bacterium | reverse complement strand
ACCTCGGTGAGATTGAGGAGAGAGGAGTCGTCAAGCACGCTGAGAATAAGCTGGCTGCGGCCGGGCTCGGCGCTGAGCTGGGTGTGGTGGCCGGCCACCGGGCCGTCGATCAGCGGCACCCAGGGATCGGTGCCGACCTGGATTTCGATGCGGATGCGTTCGTAGGCGATGTCGGTGTCGAGATCGGCCCAGGAGCCATCCGGATTGAGGCGGAGCACCAATGTGATTTCAGCGGTCCAGGCATGATCGACTTCTTGATCGACGGTGAGGTTGAGAATACGCGCCAGCCACGCCGCCCTGGCGGGGGTTTTATCCAGATATACTTTGAAACGCTTGGCGGGCATGAAGGGAAAACCTGAAAGCGGTTGATCGCGGAGGGGAAGATTACGTGGAAGGCAGATTCAGGGTGTCGCCGGTTGTAGCGGTGAGGTCGCTGGCCTGCAGGGCGGTGTTGGCGTCGGCGATGTGCCAGAACTTCGTGCCATCGCCTGAGTAGGTGTCCGCGAGAAGATCGAGCCGGTCGTTGTCGTTGACGGAGTAGGCCGAGCCGGTCGGTGCGGGGAGCGGCCGCAGTTTCAGGGCGGTGACGGTGCGGCCGTCGCGGGTGGTGGCTTCGGCGGTGTCGACCTTGGCGTAGCGGGAAGTATCGAGGATCATGGGGAAAAGTTTTTCAGAGCGGGATGAGCTCGACGATTTGCCCTGCGGTGTTGGCGAGATTCGCGATTGCCTGGGCCTCCTTGGCGATGGTGGTGTAGGTGAGCGCGCCCTTGGCGAGTTCGTCGTCCGAGAAATTATCGATGTCGTTGACCGTAAGTTCGATTTCGACCTCGGCCTGGACCGGGTTGAGCAGATTGTCGTATTGCTGCTCGGTGATGCGCATGGATGTGATGAGCACGGGGAGGACGCGGGTGGCGCCCCAGATGAAAATGATCTTGGGAAATTGATCGCGCGGAATGGACTGGGTGGGATCTCCCGCCGCGCCGCCGAGGCCGAGCGCATCGCCCACGGCATCGAGGGCGGCACCGATCGCGCCGGAAATGAGCGAGCTGGGGTGGACCATTTTTTCGAGCGCGCAAAGCTGGGGGCCGACGCCGAAGAGGCGGGCGAGGACCTTGTCGTCCTTGAGCTGGTCGGCGGCGGAGAAATGGGCGGTGAAGGAAATGGTTTCGTAAACGGCTTCGCCGGCCTGGGTCGATTCGCGCGAGGCGCTGCTGCCGGGGCGCTCGGGAATTTGGAGACTGCGGGTGAGCGTCTCGGGATTGAACTGGAAGATGACCACATTGGGGATCGGCCCGATCAGACTGGTGCCGTATTCGATGAGTGCGCCGCGGAGAAGGAAGGACATGGGGGAAACGGTTGGGCTAGAGGCGGGGGGCGGTGGCAAGGGAGGGGGCGAGATGCCGGGCGATCCGGGCGGGTGATCCTGTGGCGGAGGCGGGCAGCGTGACCGCGAGGTGCGGAATGCTGCCCGGCACGGTCGCGGCAGCGAGGCCTTCGGCCAGGGCCGGGCCCAGATTGTTCGCGGCGGCCCGGGCGGCGGCGGGAGTGAGCCCGCGGGTGCGCAGGACGAGCCGGTCGATGTGCAGGGTGGTTTTCATGGGGAGGACTCCAGGCGGCGGACGGCGGCGGCGTAGGGACCGAACTGGTCGAGGGCCACGGTGCGATCGAGTTTTTCGTATTCGCGTTTAACGGCGGCGACGACGGCTTCCATCGTGAGTACGCGGACGGAGCTGCCGGCGGATTGCAGACAGGCGTTGAAAACGGCGGAGCGGATATGGCCGCCGGCGAGGGAAAAACGTTGCGCGAGAAAGACAAAGTCCAGGGCGTCGGCGTTGACGCCGGCGGGCATGCACTGCCGCCAGATGCGCTGCCGCTCCTCGGGACCGGGCAGGGGAAAATCGATGACGAAACGCAGGCGGCGCAAAAAAGCCTCGTCGAGATCGCGCTTCCGGTTGGTGGCGAGAATGGCGAGGCCCTTGAAGCGCTCCATGCGCTCCAACAGGTAGCTGACCTCGAGGTTGGCGTAGCGGTCGTGCGCGTCGCGGACCTCGGTGCGTTTGCCAAAAAGGGAATCAGCCTCGTCGAAAAACAAAATCACGTCGGCGGCATCAGCGGCGTCGAAGAGGCGGCGGAGATTTTTTTCGGTTTCGCCGATGTACTTGTTGACGACCTGGGAAAGATCGATGCGGAAGAGGGGAAGCTTGAGGCGCGAGGAAAGCGCCTCGGCGGCCATCGTTTTGCCGGTGCCGGGCGGGCCGGCAAAAAGGGCGGAGATGCCGCTTTCGTTCCAGGCGCGGGCGGTGCCCCAGTCGTAATGGACCTCGGCGAGATTTTCCATCGCCCGGACGATTTCCTGCAACGTGCGATGCTGTTTGACGGGCAGCATGAGTTCGTCGAAACCGAAGCGCGGAGTGACTGACTGGGCGAGTTCGCCGATGTCGAACTGCAGTTCGGCGCGGCAGGCGGCGTGCAAATCGTCATCGGTGAGCGGCCGGTGCAGCCCGCGCAGGCCCCGGGCGAGCGAGGTGATGGTGTCGCGTTCGCAACGGTAGCGACGGGCGCATTCATGGATCGTGGCGCCCAGGCCGGCGGCGAGTTTCTGGCCCAGTTGCTCCGTCCAATGATCGCGGCGCTCGGCATACGTCAGCGGCGGCAGTCGCAGTGAAGGCAGGATGCAGGCGGCCGCGCCGAGGCGGCGGACAAGCGTTTTATCGGTGAGGCCGATGATGAGCGTGACCGGGACGGGCGGTAGCGATGCAGGCAGCAGGGGTGCGGGCCGGTGATGGTCGTCCCCGCGTTCGGCTTCGAAACTGGCGTAGAGTGACTGGCCGCGCAGCCAGGCGAGGGTGCAGGCGATGGGAATCGCGGCCGGGCTGGCGTCGCCGAGGCTGACCACCGTCGTGCCCAAACGCTGGCCGAGCGACTCGGCGGTGGTGGCGAAGGGCGAGCCTTTGTTGCCGAGCAACGGAACGACGCGGAGCTGATGGGCGGGCGCGGCATTGAGGCGGGCCAGAATTATTTCCACGCCTTCCGGCAGCGCGGGGTTTTTGCCGGTCTGGTTTTTTGGTTTGCCGGCCGGCTCGGGATAAACGAGCTGACGCGCCAGCACGGCGGGAAGGTAGAGCGGGGTTTCCCAATCGATGTGCCCGTTGGACTCGTTGGCTCCGGCCGGGTGGACGGGATGGAGCAGGGCGTAGCGGAAAAGAGCGTGCTGCCGGTCGGCGATCTGGAGGACCTCGGCGGGATCATCCCAGAGGCGCTGAGCGAGGGCGAGGGTGGGCTGGGTTTTGAGGGGATCGTTGAGCACGGCGGCCACCACGGAGGCGGCGGTGCTGTCGATCGCCGGGAGCAGCGCGAGGGCGAGCAAGAAACATTCGACGGGATCGAAGGCGAGTTCACGTCCCAGCCAGCCAAACGAACCGGGAGTCAGCGGCGGTGCTCCGGGTCCGTATGGTGCCGGCTCATCGAGCAAGCCCGAGAGATAGGCGGCGGTTTCGTCTTCACGGAAGAACGCGGCTTTTTGTTCGGTGTAGCGTGAGAAATCGAGTGTCGCCGAAAGTTTGTCACTGTACGGCGGCAAACTGCCGGGAGCAGGGGCGGTGCCCGGACTGCGTTCATGCCAGAGCCAGCACACTTCCCGGCGCAACCGCACCGTCACCTGGCGGAGCCAATAACCCGCGAGCGGATCGCTGGTTTTGATTCCGGTGAGGAAGGTGGCGGATAGCGGGGTGGTGCTCATCAGGCGAGAATCAGCCGCGGACTGTTTTTGGCTTGCTGGCCGTTGACGCGCAAAATTATCCGGTACTCGCCGGGGGCGAGCGGATGCGCAACGGAGATGGCGAGTGTCAGCGAGGTCTGGGTCGCGTTGGTCGTGACCACATCGGTGCTCAGAGCCACCGCGCCATCGCGATAAAATGCGACCACAATGTCGCTTTCATCCGTGCCCAGCAGTTCGCCGGTGAGGGTGAGAGGGCCGGAGAGATTGCCGCTGCCATCGGCTACATAAGGACCGCCTGCCGCAGCGGAGAGGGTGGGCAAGAGCCGTCCGATCAATGGGTCGCTGTCGCGACTGCGGCCGCTGGCGAGATTTTGGCGCACCACGATGGTCTGCGCTCCGGCGACGAGCACCGCGCCCAAGGCCACGCTGAGATCAGCCCGACAGGTGAGACGGTCGGGCCGTTGGGCGATGACGGGAATCGGGACATTGCCGAGCAGGACTTCGAGATTGGCGAGATGCAGATCCGTGCCCGTGAGGTCAAAGGTGCCGCCGAAATCAATCCGCTCCGGCGAGACGGCATCAAGCGCCGGGCCAAGCGACGGAATGACATCGAGCGAAAATCCGTCCAGCCCGATCACCACGTTGGGATCTTTGGTGTAATCGATGCCCACCAGGAAGCTGTAGTTGGGTGGAATCGAAGGCGCGATCAGGACGGGCCGGACTTGGAAGGCGACGGAGAGGCGGTATTTTTCATCGGTGCCCTGCATGAGTTTGCCAAGCAGCTCGGAGGTGGCGGCATCAAAGGTTACTTTCAGCGGTTCCGGGTTGTCCTGCAACGCGGAGAGCACGCCGGCGGGCAGAAGATTGTGCAGCGGCAGGTAGGAGACTTCTTGCAGGGCGGCGACGGCACGGCCCAACAGTTCATGGGCGTCGGCCGTGTCGCTCAGGCCGCTGTCATCGAAGGCGGTCACAATGTATTTTAGCGCGAGCCAGAGCGGCGGCGGCTGGCCCTCGTCGAGGGACACGTTGTGCATCGAACCTTCGAAGTGGGTTTCGTAGAGGAAAAGATTTATTTTGGGATTGGCGCCGCTGCTCGTCGCCGATTCCGGGCGGCCGACCGTGATTGAAATCTGCGTGCGCCGGTTCAGGTGATCGCTGAGGAGCTTGGTGACGGCGCCGATGGCGCGCGGAGTTTCGGCGAGCGGCATGGCGGGTCAGAGGTAGAATCCCCGGCGGAGGCGGTTGAGGTCGATGGCGGGGCGCGGCAGCACGGTTGCGGCTGCCCCGGCCGGGCGCGGAACGGCGGGCCGGCGGGTTGGCTTCGCGGCGGTCGCCGGCGGCGCTTCAACCTGGATTTGCAACGTGCCGATGGAAATTTCCACGGTGGACTCGACCGCCACAGCGGGAGCGGGTGGTTGGGTCCGCGTTCGGGGGCGCTCAGGCACGCGGTCTGGCGCAGCGGTCTGGGGCTCAGGGCTGTGCGCCGCAGTCACGATTGAGGGATGCACGGTCGGTTTGGGCGCGACTGATTTGGCGGGCTCGGCGGCGGCCGAGGAATAGTCGTTCAGTGCCGGCGGAGTGCGATCGGCGGGGTTTTGCGCGACCCAACGGAAAACGTGTTGAACGAGTTCGTCGGCGGAAGGCACTCCCTCGGGTGAGGCTTGTTTCGTGACCAAAGGAGTGGCAGTAATAGTAACGGCGGATTCTCCGGCAGACGATTTTTCAGGGGCAGTTGCGGCGGTCGGGGCGGGAGCAGCGGGTGCGTTGCGCGTTTTGTTGGCGGGCGAAGCGGTTGGCGCGACTCTGGCGGGTTTGACTGAGACGGCAGTGAGCGGATCCGGGCGGGTGATGGTTTCCTCAATGTGGGATGAAATAATTTCCACCACTCCTGGTTCGGCATCGGCGCGTGCCGGTGGCGGCAGGCGATCATTTTTCGGATGCGCTGTGCCGGCGTCTGTCGTGGATTGATAAACGGGCGTTTCGGTGACGAGACGCGGTGCAATGGATGATTGGGGCGGAATTGCGGGAATCTCCTCGCTGATTTCTGCGATATCAGCCGGAGCGGTCGGCGCGTTCGTCGGGAGTGACGATGCCATCATGACGGGCTGTACCAGTCCGCTGGAGGTGAGCAGTTGTTGCAGGTACAGGCTCATGGCGTGGCTTCCAATTCGGCGAGGTAACGCCGGCGGCGGGAGCGCGGAACTTGAAAAATTTCCGCTTCACTCCAGCCATAGGCTTGGGCGAGACGGTGGTTTTCCTGGAACAGTCGGTGCTGCAGGGTTTGCAGCCGCGTCAGGGCAAGGGTCTCCAGGTCGACGGGGTGCGTGTTCTGGCGGTCGCAATGCGGACAGGTGGTGGTAACTTGGAAGGCGACGAGCATGTCGAACTCGGCAAAAGCGTCGGCCAAAATCTGGACTGGCGGAAGCCGGAAGGCTTCGGGGCAGGCGGACTCGGGCACGAGCAAACCGTGAAAAAGCGATTGCGGGGAGGCCGAGCCGGTTTCTGCCGCGACACGCCAGCGCCGGAGATCGGCCCCGGTCGGTCGGCGGAAAGTGAGTGCGGGCTGGTCGGCGCCGGGAAACCGGAGCAATTCGCGATCGGCGGCTTCGTCGTGCAGGGCGTCGAGGTCGGCGTAGGCCAGCTCGATTTCGATGAATTGCTGGCAGTCGGAATGCGGGCAACGGAGACGGAGCGGGAGGGAGGTGAGTCGTTCGGTGTCGCGTGCGATATGCAGCAGACGCTTGAGCCGGCTGGCCACCGAAAGCTGCCAGAGGGCGGCGCTGTCCGCCAGACCGGGAAAATCCGGGGCCGTGATGGCGAGCAGCCGGGTCACGAGGCCGGGCCGGTCGGCGGTTTTGAATTCCAAATCCAGAAAGGCCGCCTCCCGTCCGGGCAGGAACAGGGAGCAGGCACCGGCGGCATTCGGTTGCGCCGGGGCAATCGGGGCCGGGTCTGACGGTTGTACCACAGAAGACATTTTTCCGAAGTGGGTGGGTGCGGAGATGAAAAGGAGGCGGGGCGCGTGAGACTCGGTCCGTCACTCTTGGCCGGTGGCGTAAGCCCCGACGAAGAGTGACGAAACAGGAGGGAAGGGAATCCGCCCTGCGGTCCGAGTCGGAACCGGAGGCGGGAATTACGGTGCGGCGGGAACGGCGGCCTTTTCGTCCGGTTCCTTGGTCTCGACATCGCGTTCCCAGCCTTCGAGCTCGACCTTCATGTTTTCGATCGCGATGGCGTTGGCATTCGCATCGAGATCGGGCATGGCGGTGAATTCGCTGACCCAGCAGCCGTGGAGGAAGTAGCGCTTCGCGACGAGCCCGCGTTCGTTGAGCACCTCGAGCGTGAGCTCCTTCTTGTAGTTGACGAGGTCCATGGTGGGATCGCCGGCGTAGGCATGCACGATGTTGGCCCACTCCTCGAACTTGGTGTCGTGGGTGATGCCGCGCTCCATCGTGATGGCTTCATAGCTGGTGCGACCGGGCGACTTGTGGTCGCTGCTGTTGTCGCCGCCGTCCCGATGTTTCACGACTTCGGTGGTGCGTTTGAGGGCGCTGACTTTGCTGATGCCGAGGACGGTGCGGCCGTCGAGGAGCACGCGGAATTTGAAGTTTTTGTATGGGTCGTAGCGATGGGCGTTGACGACGAATCCTTTGGCCATGGGAGGAAGTGGGTTGAGTTTTTAGATTTAAGATTAGGAAAGATCGCCGGCGATCTGCTGGATGGTGATGACCACAAATTCGGCGGGTTTGAGCGGGGCGAAGCCGACCTGGATGTTGACGATGCCAAGGTTGCGGTCGTTTTGCGTCGTGGTCTCGGCGTCGCACTTCACGAAGAACGCATCACTGGGGGAAGAGCCTTGGAAGGCACCCTGTCGGAAAAGACCGTTCATGAAAGCGCCGACATTGAGCCGCACCTTGGCCCAGAGCGGTTCGTCGTTGGGTTCAAAGACAACCCATTGGGTGCCGCGGAAGAGCGACTCCTCGATCATGAGTGCGAGGCGGCGGATGGGGATGTACTTCCACTCGGAACCGAAATCGTCGGCCCCGTCCATGGTGCGCGCGCCCCAGTTGACGAAGCCCGTGGGGAAGATGCGGGCGCAGTTGACGCCGAGTTTGTTGAGCACGCCGTTTTCCAGGTCGGTGAGCTTGACCTCGAGGCCGGCGAGGCCGCGCAAATCGGCCTCGGTGCCGGCGGGCGCCTTCCAGACGCCGCGGCTGGCGTCGGTGCGGGCCATGAGGCCGGCAATCACGCCGGAGGAGCCGGTGAGCTTGATGAGTCCGCTGGCGTTGTACTTGATGCGCGGGAAAAAGACGGCTGAGAAATCCTTGATGACGGTGGCGCGCAGGTCGTTGATTTGCGCGGTGTCCTGCACGATGGCGGCCCGGCCGTTCTCGCCCCAGGATGGCGGCGCGTCGATGAGGAGGAAGGCGCGGCGGGACTGGCAGTAGATGCTGGCCGGACCCCAGAATTCGTCGAAGTCGGTTTCGGCAATCTCCGCGTCGGGCGGCAGCACCATGAGGTTGAAAAGGTCGACCGTGTCGAGCGCATGAAAACCGGTCTGCGTCACTTCCGATCCGACATATTCATCGTAGGTGGGGACGGTGCCGTCGTTGCCGCCGCTGAGCGTATACTGGCGGACGTTGGCGAGGAGCGAACCGGTGAAGGAGGCGTTGCCCGAGCCGGTGGCGGTGATGGCGGCCTGCTTGCTGAGCGCACCGTCGTCGGGGGTGATGGCGAGAAAATAGCCGTAGGCCTCGGCGCTGTACGTCAGCGTGGAGCTGTTGTTGATCGCGTTGGCGATGAGGCGAAGTTTTTCGCGGATGCCATCGTTGTCGCCGGTGGTGGCGCTGGCGCCGGCGGCATTTTTCACCCAGCGGCTGCCGGGCGCGGTCTCGACATCGTAGTCACCCGAGCCGTCGAGCGCGACGTCCTCACCGTCGATGGTTATTTTGGTCAACCCACCGGTCTGCACGATGGCGGCGAGGGCGTTGGTGTTGGCGATGCCGCCGGGCAGGCCGAGCGTGCTCCCGGGGGCGACGAGCGTGCCGGTGGCCATGGGACGGAAATTGCTGTATCGGGCAAACTCCACGCCGCCCTGATCGACGCCGAACATGATGGCGGCGGCGATGTCGTTGGCGGAGGAGCGTTTCACGCGGACATTCGTCTGCGTGCCGTCAGCCGCCTGAACAGAGAGCAACTGGCCGACATTGGCGACGCTTTGCAATGTGACGGTCACTGTCGCCGGGGTGCTGAGACTGCCCAGCGCGGTGTCGATCAGGCCTTTGATTGCGCCGTTGATGAGTGCTGCGGTGGCGGGCACGGGTCCCATCGTGCTGAGATCAATGGTGACATAGGCCGAGCCGTTGACGCTGAGGTCGAATTTATAGGAGCCTGCGTTGATAAGATTCTGCAGGGTGGTCTGCACGTCCGTGTCGAGGACGCCGAGGGGCCGGCGGGCCTGGGAAAAGCCGGCGAAGCTCTTGGTCAGATCGCGATAATGGGAGGCGGCGTTGGCGAAATCCCCGAGGGCGGAGTTGTCGTATGCGAGCGTGATGATTTGGGAACTTTGCGTGACAAACGTCGGGGCAAAGCGGGAGGAGGTGTAATCCATCGAGAGATTGGTGTGGCTCTCGGTGGCGACGACTTTGCCGGCGGATTCCTGGATGACGGTGAGGTTGAAGGTGTCGCCGGGAGTGACGGTGTTGTAGTCCACTTCGAGGCGGACGGTATTGGCCCATTCACCCTCGGCCTTGGCGGTGGCAATGAGGACCGCCTGATTGCCGGCGCCGAAATCATAGGTGCTGAGGGTGGCGGCCGCCTTGACCGCGTCTTTGGCCAGACGGACGACATAGCAATCGCTGCCGCCGTTGTCGTAGAATTGCTTCACGCTGGCGGCGAGATCGCTGGCCGCGTGCGGCGTGCCGAAATTGCGCGTGTAATCCGCGTAGCTCAGGCAATGGACGGCCTGGTTGACGGGCCCCATGGTGGCGCGACCGAAAAAAGCGGTGATCGACGTGGCGACGCCCGTGATGGTTTTCACACCGCTGGAGACTTCCTGGATATAAACCCCGGGATAGGATACTTGAACAGGCATATGAATCGTACTCCTGATTTTGTTGGTTGTAACTCAGTCTGCCGTCGGGTGGGGAGAAATTATTCCCATCGTTAAACAGACAAAAATATCAAGGCCCCTGCGTGCGCATCGGATTTGCGTTCGCGACAATGCGCCGGTGTCCGCATGCAGACCGTCATTCGCTCCGGCTGCAATGGCCGGCTCCGCTTTCGGGCTTCTTGGGTCGGACGAGGCCGGCGCAAAAATCCTGGCGTCAGAAATGACGGGGATAATTGCCGTAAAGTTTGAGGAGTGGACTTTCACGGGTTTGAAGCTCGGCCGCACTGTAGACGAATTTCCTTTCGCTTCATAGTGGCCGATCGGCTTAGGGCTTTTCCGCAATTTGTTTTTTGCGCTGTGTCGCGACATGCGCGGAACATCATTTCGGGCACAGATTTTTCGTCGCCGACCATGACGCCCGTTGCGCCGGGTCAAAGCACCGAGTCCGTCACGCGACGAAGCCGAACTGAAAAATGGTTCTGCGGATTCTTTGTTCCACCCGGGAAAACCGGAATATTTTCGTCGCCGGTCGCAGTGCGCAACATCCGCCCCGAAGTGATCTCTGGCAAAGTGAACCATGGTCGGTTGCAGGGATGGCGGTGGTGTTTAGGTGCCTGCCGATTGGCTGCACGCATAACCACGGAATCAGCGGTACGCCCGGATATTTTTCAGTCAAGACGGAAGCGCCCGGCTTCACCGGATTGTCACAGACCGGGAATTTTTTTGCAAAACGAAATTCATCGCGACGGTCTGCCGTGAAAATATTCGGACCTGCTCCCGGCTGACCGTGGGTTTTCCCTCTGGGAATGAGGAAATACCCGCAGGCATGGCCTGCGGTTGTCCGGTCAGAAATGTTGCGATCAATAATTATTAGAACCTGATTTCAGGCGAAAAATGTCGGGGTTTCATTTTCCAACAACGAAACCATTGTCGACGAATGAAGCGGGTGGCGGCTGGAGCATTTTTCCCGGTCAACTGATGAAAATCACTCATCAGCCTGAGCCGAATCACCGCCGAAGCTTACGGATCTCACCGCTCCGAAACCCGTTTTACTACGGCATTTTTCCTGATAAGAGCGGACTGCACCAACATCACAGTCTGGAATATACGTGAATTCGGAAAGAAGAAGCGGACCGATACTGCGCTGCACTATATTGCCGAGCTCATCGGGCAGTTCGATCTCGTGGCCCTTGTGGAATTACGCGACAATTTGGATGATCTCGGGGTGGTGATGGAATATCTCGGCCCTTCGTGGAAATTAATCTTTTCCGATTGGACTGACGATAGTGGCGGAAACGAAAAACGGACCGCCTTTCTCTTTGATCGATGGGCCGTCACACATAATGGTCTGGCCGCAGAAATCGATGCACCCCGCGTCAAGCAGGGCAAATAATGGGTCACCCAGCAGTCCTTTTGGCGGGCCCCATGCTTGTGCTCTTTCCGGGCCGGCAATTTCGACTTTCTGTCCATCGCCCTGCATGCCCGATGGGGCGACAGTGAAGCAGCCCGCGCCGGCGAACTCCAATTGTTGAGCGATTGAATCAAACCGCGCATGGAAAACAAAGCGGTGGAAGACCATGATCTGATCGTCATGGGTGATTTCAATACGCCCACCCTCGACGACGCGATGTTCAAAGCCCTCATTAGTTGCGGCATAAAAATCCCCAAGCCACTTGTGAAGCTCACGGCAGGTGATCGTACCGTCGGCGGAGCCAACCTCGGCAAGAATGCCTGTTATGATCAAATTCTGCATCTGCCTACCGTGCCCGAGAATTTCACTAACGCGGGTGGCGTAGGGCGTGTTTTCATCGATGACAGCCATATTAAGGAACTCTTCCCTGGAAAACCTTACGAGGGACAAATTCACCTACCAAATGTCGGATCATTTGCCGGTCTGGATTCAGATCAAAACGGACATTGAGGGCTTTCGCCTGAATCAAATCATCCAGGACAGAGGGAAATAACAGGGAAACGGCGGATTCTGGCGCATCTTCAGGAGGCAGAGAGCGGCGAGGGTAAGTGCGTGACCGAGATCCTTGTTTCGGCGCAATTGCACGCTGTCTTGCACTCGGCATTCTTGATCAGATCATTGGTGACAATTGTTCCATTCATTCAGAGGGTTTTCGTACACACGGCCTTAAGCTGAACCCAATGAACACAGGAAGCCCCGATCTGAATTTGGATGCGCTGCGCAGAAAACTATCGGAGCTTCGCTCTCAAAGTTCGAAATTGGAGGATGAAATCGCTTGGCTGCAAAATCAGGGCCAGATGGAATTGCCGCCAACCCCATCGCCGGTAGAACGCCCTGTGCCTTGTACTCCGGCGGAGAAGATTGCGCTATTCCTCGATTTGTTTGGGACCCGCCGATCAGTGTACCCCAAGCGCTGGGAGAACTCGAAAACGAACAAGTCGGGTTATGCGCCGGCCTGTGATAACGAATGGCGCGCGGGAATCTGCCGTAAGCCCGAGGTGAAATGTACCGATTGTCCGCATCAAAAGTTTCCTCTGTTGAATGAGCAGGCCATCGAGATGCATTTGCGCGGCCAGCACACGCTCGGCGTCTACGCCATAACCGATGACCATACGTGCCGGTTTCTCGCCGCCGATTTTGATGGCGAAGGCTGGAAGGACAATATCGCAGCTTATCTGGATGCGGGAGCCAAGGCCGGCGTCTCCATCGCGGTTGAGCGCTCGCGATCCGGCAACGGGGCGCACGCCTGGATATTCTTTAACGAACTGGTACCAGCTACGGTGGGCCGAAAACTCGGTGAGATCCTTCTGGCCAAAGCGGCGGCGAAGCGGCCGACGATGGAACTCAATGCGTTCGACCGCTTCTTCCCAAACCAAGATTTCATTTCACCGGGCGGGTTTGGCAATCTCATCGCCTTGCCCTTGGCCAAAAAGCCACGAGACGAGGGCAACACGCTCTTTCTCGACGAGAAATTTATCGTGATTCCAGACCAGTGGGACTTTCTGGCGAAGCTACCTCGACTGTCCGGCAAGCAAGTGCAGGACCTCGTGGACCTGATGGCGCCATTGCCACCGCTGACGGAGTCTCAATCGCCGGAGGGCCCTGAACTGGTGCTGCAATCTGACGAAGCCACTTTGGATCTGACGCGGCCAGTGGTTCGCCGAGGAGTCATCTCGGGCGAATTGACCATCAGACTGGATTCCAAAATTCATGTTCCACGAACGATTCCCCTGCCTGTGTTGGCTGCGCTCAAGCGTCTCGCTTCATTTCCCAATCCGATTTTCCACGAAAAACTGCGGCTTCGTTTTCCGACGTTCGACATACCACGCTTTCTTTTCTCGGGCGAATGGCACCCAGACAGACTGGTATTGCCTCGTGGCGTCATCGAGCAGTGCCTCCAGATTCTGGAGGAGGCCGGTGCTGTCGTGACACTTCTGGACCAGCGAAGTGCGGGCGCACGTTGCGCGTGGGCATTCAACGGCGAGCTGCGCCCTGAGCAGCAGATCGCGATTCGAGAAATGGCCGGTCACGATATTGGTATTCTTTGTGCACCGCCCGGAGCAGGAAAGACCGTGATGGGCTGCGCTCTGATTGCCCGCCACCGCACCTCTGTATTGGTACTGGTGCATCGTTCCGTGCTGCTGGAGCAATGGCGTGAATCAGCCATGCGTTTCCTTGGACTCAAGAAAAAGGAAATCGGTGTCTGGAAAGGATCAAATCCGCGACTGACTCACCGCTTGGATCTTGCGATGATGCCGAGCCTTTCGCGTACCGAAGACTATGCGGCGGCTTTTGCCGGTTACGGACTGGTCGTCGTTGATGAATGCCACCATGTGCCAGCCACGTCGTTCGAACTGCTCCTCAAGGCATGCCCGACACGACGAATCATTGGTCTCACGGCCACACCCTATCGAAAAGATCATCTGGAAAAGTTGCTTTACCTACAGTGCGGCCCCATCCGACACACGGTGAAGCCGGTGGAAAACAGTGAGGACAATCGTGTCGTCATCGTCCGGCGAAGTTTTATCGCCTTGCCCTCTGAAGGAACCTATCAGCCAAGTATCCACGAGATTTGGAGCGCATTGGTGGCTGATGTGGCCCGCCTCCAGATGATCGTCGCGGACATTTGCGAATGCATCGAGGCCGGACGTTCGCCACTCATTCTGGCCGACCGCAAAGCCTACTTGGACAAGATTGAGACCGCCCTCGCAATGCAGCCGAAGGTATCGGACGTTCCCCGTTACCGAATGGAAAGCAGCGTCGGGAAAAAACTGCGCATCGAAATACGCGGAAAGATCGACGCACACTACCTCGAACAACACCCTTTCGTCCTTCTGGCCACGGCTTCGCTTGTTGGCGAAGGTTTCGATCTCCCGCAACTGGACACACTGATCCTCGCCATGCCGCTGTCATTCAAAGGCCGGCTTATCCAATATGCCGGGCGGCTGCATCGTGTCCACGAAGGCAAAGCCTCCGCGCGTATCTACGACTACCTTGATGAGAACAGTCCGCTCACCCGTGCCATGTTCCGGCGTCGCTCAGTTGGTTATCGCCAAATGGGCTACAAGATAGAGCTGAGCGGTGATCAGACAGGCGATGTGAATCAATTAATCAACCTTCCGAGCTGAGCCGCTGAAAGCTAATGGAGGTCTTTGATCGCCAGCATCCTTCGATCTCGCAAATCCTGTGGTCGCTAATAAATCTAATTCCAACATTTACTAGATATGCCTGCTAAACGCTATTCTGACGGTGCTGTGTCCGCTGCCATCCCAGAGGTTAAAAACCTAAGCTATCACGACGCCGGCAGCTACAAGTCGGTTTATTTCGCAACCACCGCCTCCGGTCGAGATGAAGTCCTCAAGGTCGTCTGTCTCCCCCAGGATGTAAGCACCGATGAGGCGAAAGCGTTTCGTCAGCAGGAACTCGGTCGCGTGCAGCGGGAAATCAAAACACTTGCGGACTGCACCTCACCCTGCATCGTCCGACTTGGGGAGATTGCACCGGGCATCCGCACCATCGAAGGTGAATTATGCTTCGTCTATTCAGAGGAGAGGTTGCCGGGCTCAAGCCTTAAGACGGTGATTGAGTTGCTGGCAGCAAAGCCAGCTGAAGCTGAGGTCAAACAATTGCTACGTTGCCTAGTTCTGGGCATCCAAGAGCTCTGGACCAAACAGAAGACTGTGCATCGAGACATCAAACCAGCCAACATCTTCAGTACTGGCCTAGCAGATCGTCCTTACGTGCTGCTAGATCTTGGTATCGCCTACAATGTGACCGAGCCGGGACTCATGGTGCGCGCCGACCATATTCCTCATACACCGCTTTACTTGGCGCCTGAGATGGTGGATTCCAATTTCCGTGACTCGCTCAGTTACCGAGCCGACCTCTACGCAGCCGGGATCAGCGCGTTCGAGTTTGCTACGGGCGGGGTTCACCCCTTGGCAAAAAAGGGCGAGGATCTCGGAAAAACCTATCACCGTATTCTCACTCAGGATCCGACATTGCTCGCTACCTTAAGACCGGATTTACCTGCTCAACTTAGCGGCTTGATTGACCAACTATTGAAAAAGAATCCGGCCCTTCGACCAGGCAATTTCGCTCTAATTCTCAGCCAACTCGCTTAACCATGAAACTCTACGCCCAACATGGCTTTCAGCCCGGCAAGCGCATCAGCCAAGCATTGTCTGACCGGCTCATTGACGGTGTGATTTACAGCGCCAAGGACACGCCTCCGGCCGAGCTTGATCAGATGCTGGCGCAGCAAGCGAAAGGCTCTGATCGTTTTTTTGATCCACAATACTATGCTTGCCTGATTGCAGGGCAGCCGGGGGCCCGTCCGGGATGGTTGCTTGGGGAGGAAGGCTATTCGTATTTCAAGACTCGACGTCGATCCGAACTCGAAAGAGAGGCGATCGTGCGTGCAGACTTGGAGGCCTGTCTTGCCTTTCAAGCACAGCTTCCAGTCAGCGGATTGATCGCACCCAACATCGTCATCCGTCGCACCCTTGATTCGATCGAGGGCAGCATCGCCAAAGAGTTTATCCGTAATACTATGACCATTGCTCAGCAAGGAGCACGGAAACGACTAGTCTATGCAACGCTGGCCATCTCCGCCAGTGCCTTGGCTGATCGCGTCGAACTGCAGAATTTTTTGCAGGAAATTACTGAATTGGAAACGCCTCCGGATGGCTTTTACCTGTTAATTGAGCGGTCCGACCAAGCTATCTCACCAAGTCTTTCCGAGCAGGATGTGTTGTCCGGATGGATGTTGATCAACCATACGCTGCAGGTAAACGGATTCAAAACGATCAACGGCTATTCGGATCTGCTCGCTCCGTATCTCGGTGCTGCCGGCGGCACCGCCGTGGCATGTGGATGGTGGAATACCTTGAAGGCATTTTCCCTGAAGAAATTCGAGCCCACGCCCAAGCAGTTTATGCGCAAGGCTGTGCCTCGCTATACTAGCGCCAGCTTGTTGAAGAGCATCCGCTGCACCGAACTGCACGACTTACGCGACGACTTTCCGGAAGTACTGAACAAACTGCCGTCCGACAACTATTATGATCCCGCAGAAGGGTCAGAACCAATGGATTCTTGCCACGAATCTTTGCAAAATTGGGAGGCGTTGCGCACGATGATCGCAAGCTGCACAGCAAAGGATGTCAGATCGTCAATCAAGGCCTGCCACCAAGCATTAATCAGTGCCGAGGATCTCTATGGTCGTATTGCTGACGTGGGCTACACCTTGAGAGAACGTTCCAGTAATGCGCACATTGAGGCGATTCGTTACGAACTGGAAGCATTCAGCGAACTAGCGGAGATTTAGATGACGTTGGAGCACCTGCATGGCTTTCTCCCTTGCCTTGCCATTTAGTGCGCGACGAATATGAGGCGTCGTATGCTTCACTATGCGGACTGACACGGGATCGAACTCCCATAGACCGACGTTCAGCGAGCGAAAGAGGGGAAGATAACGGCAAGCGATGCGCGATGTCTGCGGTGGAAGCACCAATAATGCACGGTTAGCAAAGTGCCGATAACGCGATGCCTGCTGTAATCCCTTACGCCAATCCTTCAACTTGGCTTCAATAGCCGTCAGTTGAATATGTTTTTTTAGAGCCATAGCGGAGAACTCTTCTCTGCTCGATGAGCGTCTCCAAGCAATCCAGAGCAAATCCGCTCGCCCATATCCAGTAAGGCTGAATTCGCGTCCCGCGGCAAATTCACGTCCCATTTCCTGTGCAAAATAGGCCCGCTCGAAACGTGCGAGGAAATTGCTCTCCGTTCGTTTTGACGCTGAAGCTTCAGGAAAGTTTTGACGGGTGTTTTGAGCACCGAAGCGGATGACGCGGAGGGAGCTCGATAAGACTGGATTTTTAGACTTAGGCTTCACGAAGGTTTTCGAATCCGGGCAAACTTACCGGATCGGTTGACTCCTATATAACCAATTCCTGACAGCTTGCCCAGAGGAAACTCGTGCCCGATTAGCGTTGGTCTCCATCCGGAGCCAGCTTATCCAAACCGGACAGGAAGACGCCCGCTGTTTAAATCAGAGCTGCTGGCGCAAGGCCTCGACGCCTTCGTCGGTCACCAGAGCGTAGGCGAATTGGGCATCTTTCCACGCAGTTGCGGTGAAGCCGCCCTTGGTCACCAGTGATTGGACAACTGCGGTGCCGGTTGAGAGAAAACCAACCGGCGTGGCGTCGATGCGAAACCATTTGCCATCGCGTTCGATGGCCTTCCGGTAAAATAAAAAGCGCTCCGTCGCCAGGGCTATGGAAGGCAATGTTCTTTCCGCTTCGGAAGGAAAAATGGTGGAGGTGAGGGGAGTTGAACCCCTGTGCCCCTGGCCTTCGCGCACCGCATCTACCTGTATAGCGTCAGATTGAATCTCGCCTCGGGGACGCGTTGACGCGCGCTTCTCCCTCGGCCAGCTGCGGTTGAAGATACGGCGGCGATGTCACAACACCCATCTCCGTTATTCCTGCTGTCGTCGTTCCTATCCCCTAGCAGGTGTCAGAGTAGGAACGTGACCGCACTTAGGCGGCCATTAGCATTTCTTCGTTATTGCCGTTTGTTTGTTTCGAAGGGGGATTAACGAGAGGCCTTCGGCTCTCGACAGGCAGCGGCGCACTCCAACCAAGGGTCGAATCCGGAACACCCCCAAAAG